>NZ_JPHT01000001.1:166642-211449 GCF_000733325.1 Frankia sp. Allo2 | reverse complement strand
GCAAATTTGCAAAAATCTCGAAGACGTTCGAAAACCGCTCGGCGGGTGACCACAGAAAATCCCATCGCTGGTAGTTGCTGGGAGGGCTGCCCGGGGAGCGAAGCGCCCTGGCACTGGTGATAGGGCTGTCGGCTGGCGTGCCCTCTGCTCGTTCTTCGGCTGCCCACCGACGTGCGCGACGACAACCCGCGGCGTCCTGCCCCGTGCCCCGGCTGGTTCTCCCCACCCTGCCGACCGGCGGCCTTCATCGAACGTCTCGGATGGTCTGCGTGGTGCGGGGTGCGACGGGCCCGGCGAGCACGGCCGCTAGGCCGCGCGCAGCCGGTCGCGCGGCGCGGACCCGCACCGCGGCTTGATCCTAAAACGAGTAATTCGGCAACGAACGTTCCTCGTCCGGGGCTGGTGCGCTCATGCGGCGTGTCCTGGTGGTCGGGCTGCCAGATGGAACAGGGCCGCTGCGCGGGCCTCCCGGCTGGGGAGGGTGTCGAGGTGGGCTTGCGTGGTGTCGATCGCATGCTGTAGCGCGGTGACATTCGGCCCGGGGAAGGGGTCGGGTAGGTGGCTGAGGGGTGCGGCGACGATGCCGTCTGCTCCGGCGGTGAGGCTGTCGGCGATGTGCCGTGCGGTTCCGTCCCAGATGGTGAAGCTGGGTCCGGTGGCGGTGCGTAGCTCCTGGAGTTGCTCCACGTGCATCTTCGACACCTTCGCTCCGGCGGGGAGAACGTCTGTGCGGGCGGCGGCTGTGGCCAGTGCTGGTGTGAGGGTGGCGGGACCGTACTCGGGATGGCTGAACAGATAGGCCGGGCGAGGAAGATCCGCCAGGAAGCCCAGGGCTTCCGTCTGGGTCGAACAGTTGCGCAGGACGGCCATGGGGACGACGTTCCTCCGCCAGGCGTGGTCGATGTCCTCGCGTGTCCAGCAGCAGGCGGTCAGTCGGTCAGTGCCGACGGTGTCAGCCCACAGGTCTACGACGGTGGCGCGTTCGGCGGGGGTGGCGTGGTGTCCGCCGGTGGTGGTGCCGGACAGGATGAACAGGTGCGCCCACGTGGCGGCGGCGCGCTCAGCGTAGCGGGCGGTCGCGGTGGTGTCGAGGCGGCCGTCCGGGCGGCGGAAGGTTAGTGTGGGTAGGACGAGCTGCATGGGGGTTCAGTCCAGCTCATCGCGGATGGGCGCGGCGTCCTGGGTGGTTCCGGCGACCTGGCGGCGGATCTGTTCGGCGATCGCCTCGGGTGTCCGCTGGTCGGTGCGGAGCACCATGCCGAACTCGGCCGGGCTCATGCCGGTGAGGTCGGCGCGGGTTTCGTCCCATGCGCGGAGCCGGTCGGGGATGTCGGTGCTGCCACGCTGGCGGAGCCGGTCGGCTGTGATGTCGCGGGGGCACCAGAGCAGGACGGTCAGCCACCGTGCCGGGTATTCGGCGCGTAGGGCGGCGATGCCGGCGACCTGTCCGATGTGGACGACGGGTATCCGCCCGGTGCCGGTGATCTCGTCGAGGCGGGGCCGGTCGATGGCGTAGATGTTGCCGTACCGCTCGTTGACGTAGAGGATCTGCCCGCGGTCCTGGAGGCGGGTGAGGTCGTCGGCGGTGGCGTACCGGTACCGGCTGGGTGCTCCGGCTCCGACCTTGAGCCGGTCGAAGTGGACGAAGCGATCGTCCCGGCTGGTCAGGGCGGCGGTGATGGTGTCTTTCCCCGCGGCCGGTGGGCCGTAGAGGATGACGGCGTCAGGAGGCATCGCGGACCTGGCTTGCGATGCGGCGGGCCTGTTCGGCGAGGTTGGTCTGTGCGTGCCGACTGTTGTCGACAAGGTAGTGGGNGCAGACCGGCCGCGCGTCGGGGTTGATCGTCTTGAGGTAGTCGTCCCAGTAGGACAGCTTCCACGAGTCGCGGGCGGCGTCGCGTGACTCCATGTAGTCGCGCATCGAGTCGATGTCGCACCGTAGCCATACCACGGCGACGGCGGCGCCGCAGTTCCCGGCGCGCTTGGCCATGCGTTCCACCCACCGGGCGTCGCCGAGTTCGCGGACGAACGGCGCGGTGACGATGGTCGTGATGCCGAGCCGGAGGTTGTCGAACGCCGTGTCGAACATGCTGCGGTATTCGAGCGGGCGGATCCGGCCCACGTAGGTGTCGCTGTGGCGGTCGTTCGGGTCGTCGCCGGTCGCTAGGAGCAGCGATTCCGTGAGTGGACGGCTGAGGGTGTCCTTGTCGAGCAGGGGCCATCCGGTGATCTCGGCGATGAACCGCGCGAACTCGGTTTTCCCGGATCCGGGGAATCCGGCGACCATGACGAGTGCGGGGGTGCCCTCGCGGGGCCGTCCCGAACTCCATGCGGCGAGGATGTGCCCTTCGAGGTCGTACGGGGGCAGGGCGACCTGCCGGCCGCCGCCGGGGCCTGGTGCCGGTGGCTGGACGCTGGCGAGCAGGGCGCGGATCGACTCGGTGACCTCGTCGCGGCGGGGGACGACCGGCGGGGCGCCGGTGCTGTTGCCGATGAGGTCCCGCAGATGGGTCGGGACCCGCAGGGACTCCCGGCGGGGCCGGGGGACTTCCGTGCCGGACTCCCACGGACGAGGCGCGAGACCGATCATGATCCCGGGGATGTGGAGCCCGTCGGCGATCCGCTCGATCACGTCGACGTCCTCCACCCTGGCCTTGCCGCTGGCGATCCGGCTTACCCGGGACTGGCTGANGCCTTCGATGGACGAGGCTATGCGGTCCTGGCTGACGTGGTCCCACTTGCGCATGAGCAGGAAGGCGGCGCCGAAGTCGCGGGTGCGTAGTGCCTCGGCCATGTCGGCGCGGGCCAGCAGCTCGGGGGAGACGGTGTAGCGCTGCCAGGTCGGCTGTGGGTCAGCGGTCATTCATCGCTCTTTGATCGGTGGCGGGCCGGGGCAATCCGCGTGAGCGGGCAGGCACGCTGAGCATAGCTGTGGGCATGTCGTCGCGGTATGGCAAGCCCGAATCGAGCGGCTGACCAGCGCTGAAACGGCGCTGTTCTCGTGTGGGCGGCGGCGCGGGTCCGGCGCCTGATGTCGTCGATCAATGCTGACTCGACATTCCGTGACCATGCGACTTCGGTGAGCCTTGTTCCTGGTCGGTGCCGTCCGTGCCGATTCCAACTCCGCGGGCGGCGCCGGCGCTCGACCGGACGCGGACAGCGGACAGATGAGGGGATCGGGTGTGGAGCATGTCGACAGCCAGGACGAGCCGCGGGCACGAGCGATGCGGGGGTTCGCTATGACCTGGGCCAGTGGGTCGTGCCAGACCGAGGAAACTCCGGGGGTCGGCTTGATGCCGTGGGGCTCGGATGCATGGGCGCTGGTGGTGCCGGCCGGTTCGTCGGCGCAGACGCTACACGCGGTCATGGCGGAGATGCCGGCGGGCCTGCGGTTCGCCGAAGCCTACGGTGACGCGGACGTGGTCCTCGTCTACGAGGCGGACGGGGTGCGGCTGTCCCGGCGGGAGGTGCCGGGCACGCTCCTGCGCGGCATGCTCCAGCTCGACCCGTCGGCGGCCGGCGTCGACAGCACGCGCCGCTGGGCCACGGAGGAGGAGCGGGCCGCGTATGAGGCCGGTAAGGCTGACGCGGCGGATGCGTTCCGGCGGCAGGTGATCCGCCGTCGCCGTCCACGGTCGTGGAATCCCTCGGCGCTGGGCTGACGTCCCACCTCTGATGCCAGAAGGCCGGACCCTCGGGGGGTCCGGCCTTCTGCTGTGTTCGAGTCCGTCCACCTGCGGGGTGCGGCGGTGCATCCCCTGCGACGGCGAAGGTGATCTACCGGCCGGCTGGCCCGGCCGCGCTGTCCAGCTCGTCAAGGCGGCGGACGATCCGTCGGATGTCGTCCCGTATCTCCCGTACTCCGGCGAGGATCTCCAGGCCGACGGCCATCGGTGCGGCCTGGACACCGGTGGGGCCGTGCTCGCCGTTGCCGGTGAGCACGCGGACGAGGTGATCGTCCGGCCAGTCGAGCGCACGCGCGATCGCGGTCAGGGTCCGGTTCCGCACGCGCCGGTTCGCGCCGTGCTGGACAAGCCGCAGCGTCGACACTGATATGCCCGCCCGATCCGCCAACTCCTGCTGCCCGATGCGCTGGGCGGACATCCGGGCCTTGATCGCTGCCGCGACGGCCTGCCAATCCTCGTCGTCCTGCGCAGCATCGGTGCCGGAAACGCTCCGACCGTCGAGACGATCAGTCATAGACGGAATGCTAGCGAATTCTCGATCCACCTAGATGCGCTGGTCAGCGGGGGATGTCGACTCTGCATGGCGTGCATGACGCCATGCCGTGACTGCATCGCCCGATCTCGACTGAATATGCATTGACGATCTACCGCTTGAAAAGCGCTCTTCCGGCGGAGCATGGTATGTCCATGCCCGCTTCCGGAGCTGGTCCGGGGTCGGCGGGTCATCTCTCGGGAGGTAGATGCAGTGGCGGTACCGAGACGGATTCCCGTCGCGTTCTCGACGGTTTTCCCGGCGGGTGCCTTCGTTGTCGGTGTGGAGCCGGTCAACGACTACGACAAGATCAAAAGTGGTGCGGCGGACCCGCAGCAGCGGGACGAGGAGACCGGCCAGCCGATGTGGGCGGTACGGGTGGTCGATGGTGATCCGGAGGCCCGGACGACGGAGATGAAGGTCCGGATGATCGCTGCGGTGCAGCCGGTCCCGCCGGACCTGCTGCCCGGGACGCCGTTCCGCCCGGTCGAGTTCGACCAGCTCACGGTGCTTCCCTACATCGATCGACGGGTGGCGGACAGGCCGCGGGTGGCGTACTCGCTGCGGGCAGGTAGCATGCGCGCTCCGGGCACGGTCCGGCGTGGGAATGCCGGGGTGGCGGCATGAGCGGGCTCGAACGACTTAGCTCCTCGACGCATATCGGCATGCACGTCGGATCCGGCTGGTCGGTGCGCTGCCACACGTACCCGGACCGTCCGCCGATCCTGTCGGTGCGGGCCGGCGAAACGCACCTGTCCCTGTCCGTCGCGAACGACGCGGTCACCTCGGACCATGTGGAGTTCGCGTACACGCTGCTCGCCGCGGTGAACGATTACCTCATCGAGTGCGAGCGTATCCGATTCGCAGTGCTCGGCGATCCGCCGGAGCATCTCGCCGCGTAATCCGCGCCGGAAACACGGACCGCCCCCGGGACTGCCGCACTTCCCCGCTGTAGCCCCGGGCGCATCCTTCCCCTTTCTCCTCTCTCTGGTTTCGCGCGCTCGAAAACAGGTGGTATTTGCCATGTTCAGAATCAACGGCGACCGGGCTTTCCCTCGGGTTCCCTCCCGGGCTGACAAGGTGCGCGTCCCGGTGTGGATGCTCGTCCTCGCGGTGGCTGTGAAGGCCCTGGCGCTGGCTGTGCGCTGGTGCTGGCGCCACCGGGTCGCCGTGCCGGCCGCGGTCGGGCTGGCGCTGTTCTGGCACCGGTTCGGCCCCCTCGGCCTGCTGTGCCTGCTCGTCGGCCTGGTACTCGTCGCCGTGGCGTGGCGCCGGCTGCACCCCCGTTCCTTCCGGTGGCTGGCCCGGTGGGTCTGGGGCCGGGCCCGGCTGGCGTTCGTCTACCGGTGGCGGTGGCGGCCGGCGATGGTGCACACCGACCTGGCGATCCGCATGCCGGCGTCCACCGGGGACGAGGTGACCTTTGACGAGTACTTCCCCCGTATCCGCGGGATCCGCTCGACCCGGTCCGTGGACGTCCTGCGGGTGGAACTGCTGCCCGGTCAGACCCCGGAGCAGTGGGCGGAGCAGGCCGAAGCGTTGCGGCACGTGTTCCGGGCGCGGCGCTGCCAGGTCCAGGCGGAGCAGCACCGGTTCATCCGGCTGCACTTCCACCGGCGGGACACCCTGACCACCCCGGTAAGCCCTGCTGACCTCGACACGCCGCGTCCCGACGGCTCGGATGACGGCGGCCGATCGGAGGATGCCGGGACCGTGCCTGACCTGCTCGTCGCGGGGCTGGGTGCGGTCCCGGTCGGCCGGCAGGAAGACGGAGAACCGTGGACGTTGCCCGTCCGCGGCACGCATCTGCTCGTCGCGGGGGCGACCGGGGCCGGTAAGGGCTCGGTGCTGTGGTCGATCATCCGCGGTCTCGGCCCGGCGGTGCGGGCGGGCCTGGTGGAGCTGTGGGTGTGCGATCCCAAGGGCGGGATGGAACTGGCCTTCGGGGAGCCGCTGTTCGCCCGGTTCGCCACCACCACGGAGACGATCGCTGACCTGCTCGACGACGCGGTGGGCGTGATGCAGGAACGCACGGAACGGCTGCGGGGCCGGACCCGGCTGCACACCCCGACGACCGGCGAGCCGCTGATCGTCGTCGTGGTCGACGAAATCGCCTCGTTGACCGCCTACGTCACGGACCGGGATGTCAAGAAGCGGATCGGCGCGGCGTTGCCGCTGCTGCTCTCCCAGGGGCGGGCGCCCGGGGTCGTGGTCCTGGCGGCGGTGCAGGACCCACGCAAGGAGGTGCTCCCGTTCCGGGACCTGTTCCCGGTCCGGGTCGCGCTGCGGATGACCGAACCGGAACAGGCTGACCTCGTGCTCGGCTCTGGCGCCCGGGACCGGGGGGCACGGGCGGACGAGATCCCGGTCTCGCTGCCCGGGGTCGGCTACGTGCTGCACGAGGGACAGCCCGAACCGGTCCGGGTCCGGGCGGCCTTCGTCAACGACGCCGAGATCAACCGGACGGTGATCTCCTACCGGCGCTCCGCAGACGGCGGCTGGGTTCCCGACCTGAACCCCCACCAGAACGGCGACAGCCCAGCCGATCACGGCGATCTGTTCGACCTCGGGGAGGTTGCGTGACCCCAACCNNCNCGACCACCCTCGACACTCCCAGCCGTGACGATCGTGACGATCGACCCGGTTCCCGGGCAGCGCGGATGCGTCTGCCGCTGGCCCGCCAGGTCGTCGAAGCCGTCGCTCTGGAGAACGGGGTGTGCGTGCGGCCGATGGCGATGCGGCGGACGAACCTCGACACCGGTGAAACAGAGATCGTCCCAGTGCCGTGCGGCGCCACCCTGGCGAGCAAGTGCCCGTCGTGTGCGGAGCGGGCGCGGCGGCTGCGGATGGCTCAGTGCAAGGCGGGGTGGCATCTGGAGGACGAACCGGTTCCCGACCCGGATCCTCCGTCCGACGATGTGAAGGTTCTTGCCGGCTTCCGCGCGGATCTGGAGGCGTTCCGCCGCGATGCCGACCGTGCCGGGGACCCGGTGGGCGTGGCGGAGATCGACGAGCTCATCGGCCAGGTGGACGAGGAACTCAACGCGCTGGGCGTGCGGGGGCGGGCGGCTCCGGAGGATCGGGAGCGTCCTCGTCGGGTCCGCTCGACGCGGCGGCGCCAGGACGCGCCCGACCTGCCCCGGCTGCCCGTCGACCGGCGGACCGTCGGGCGGACGTATGAGGCGGCGGACGGGACGGTGTGGCGGCCGTCGATGTTCCTGACGCTGACCTGCGACACCTACGGGCGGGTGACCTCCGACGGCACCCCGGTCGATCCGGACTCCTACGACTACCAGCGGGCGGCGCGGGACGCGATCCACTTCCCGAAGCTGATCGACCGGTTCTGGCAGAACCTCCGCCGGGCCGTGGGCTGGGATGTGCAGTACTTCGCCGCGCTCGAACCGCAACGGCGGCTCGCCCCTCACCTGCACGCGGCGATCCGGGGCACGATCCCGAGGGTGGTGCTGCGTCAGGTGGCGGCGGCGACCTATCAGCAGGTGTGGTGGCCGTCGTGTGACCGGCCGGTCTACGGCGACGACCGGCTACCGGTGTGGGACGAGGCAGCCGGCGGCTACCTCGATCCGGATTCCGGCGCGCCGCTGCCGACCTGGGACGAGGCGCTCGACGCGATCGGCGAGGACGACGAACCCGCGCACGTCGTCCGCTTCGGCCCGCAACTGCGCGCGGACGGCGTCACGGCGAACTCGGCGCACACCGGCCGGATGATCGGCTATCTCACGAAGTACCTGGTGAAGAGCCTTGATGCCTGCCACGACGTCGCCACCGACGCGCACCGGCGGCATGTCGAGCGGCTCGCGGACGCGCTGCGACACGAACCGTGCTCGCCAACCTGCGCGAACTGGCTGCGCTACGGCGTCCAACCGCGCAACCCGAAACCGGGCCTCGTCCCGGGCCGGTGTCGGGGGAAGGCGCACCGGCGGGAGACCCTCGGGTTCGGTGGACGGCGGGTGCTGGTCTCCCGTCGCTGGTCCGGCAAGACGCTGGCCGATCATCGGGCCGATCGGCTCGCCTGGGTCCAGGCGCAGCTCGAAGCGCTCGGGCAGACCGGAAGCGGTCCGGTCGGCGAGCATGATCCGGCCCGGACGATGTGGACGCTGCTCCGTCCCGGCGATCCGGCCGCACCTCGACGTGAACACCTGCTGTTGCAGGCTGTCGCGCAACGCCACGCCTGGCGTGCCCAACTCGACCGGGATCGGCGGCCTGCCTCCAGCGGGCTTCCGGCAACCGGCCCACCGGTGACCGCGAACGCTGCCTGATCCGCCGTCGCGATGGTCCGGAAGGTACGGATGACCAAGCTGTTGCTCACCCCGGCTGAGGCCGCGGAGATCCTCGCGGTCGGCCGGAGCACCGTGTACGAACTGCTCGCCGCGGGCGACCTGGAATCGGTGCGGATCGGCCGGTCACGGCGCATCCCGCGGGCGGCGCTCGATGCGTTCGTCCGGCGGCTGCGGGGCCTCGACGAGGGGCAGGCTGCCTGACCGATGCCCGAGCCAGGTCGGAGAGTGGCTGCGTCCCCGAGAGTGGTTGCCGTCAGCTACTCAGGGGGTCGTAGTCGCCTGCGAGCCACCGGAGGAAACGTCGGGGATGGTCCATGTACGTCTGAATCGTGCTCGGCGTCCGTCCGGTGGACACGAGCACCTGTNCATAACGATCAAGAGCCTGGTGCAGGTCATCCAACGTCCACTGACCTGTCCGGCCCTGGCCCTTGGCTGGCCGTGGCGCCTGGCGCGCGGCATGCCATCGCTCGATGTCCTCGGCGTTCCAGACCTTCCCCATGCTCAGCACGGCCACCGGATCGGGGAAGGTCGGATCGTCGCGGAGGATCTGATGAACCCGCGACGGACTCACGTTCAGCATCTGGGCGATCTCCGCCGCGCCCATAAGGTTGATCGTCGACATGGGGCACATCATAACTTGACGAGCCATTAGCTCATGCCTACTGTAGGCGGTAGCGGTCCGGTGGGTGCGCCAACACCCACCGGAACCTTGATCCCAATCCTGACTGCACAGGAGTTGAGACCCATGCCCATTTTCTCGTCTGGCGGCTTCGGCGCGTGGCGCACCCCCGGTGATGGCGGGTCCCCGCTGATCGCGATGCGCACCCGGGCCACCGGGGAGCTCGTGCTGACGGTCCGTCCCGGGGCCGATGTCGGCGACCTGGTGGCGATCCTCGGCACGCTGCCCGCGGATGCGTTCTTCACGGAGCACTTCGGCGACGTCAACGCGGTACTCGTCTTCCGGCGGGTGCCCGGGGATTCGGCAACGCTTCCGGCGTCTGTGAACCCCTCGGCGGGGCCGGCGGCGGCGAGCGTTCCGCTCCCGTAACGGCAGTTCTGCCTGCTCCTCCCCCATTTTTCTTCCGTTCTCTGGTGGCGCTTGAAGCTGCCGGGGTGTCGGACGGGTCCAGGGTCGGCCGAAGGCCGATCGCGTCAGCGACGCGCAGCGCCCTGGACGCGGCCGGCGCCCCGGCAGACCATCCCAGCGCCAGAGAACGGAAACCCCCCGGCACCGGGCGACGCCACCTGCGGCCCGCGTGTGCCTTCCCCGTTCTTCTTTCGGCAAGGAGCTGCATTCGTCATGCCTACCAACCACGACGGACACCCGACGATGAGTCTGCAACAGGCTCTNCGGGAGCATCTCGACCGTGCCCGCGCCGGACAGGGCCGGCTCTACCCACAGCCCGAGGGAGAGAACAAGTTCGCCTGCGACATGGGCGACAGCCGCTACGGCTGCGCGTGGTGCGACAACATCGAATGGCCCGACGGCAACCCCCTGGACGCCGACTGATGGCCGAGANGAAGAACGACCCGGACAACCAGGCGGCGGCGGACCAGAAGAAGAGTCGACGCGCGCACGGCGAGGGTGGGCTTTACCAGCGGGCCAGCGACGGCCGCTGGGTCGGTGTCGTCGACCTCGGGTGGATCGACGGCAAGCGGCGTCGCCGGACGGTCTACGGCCGGACTCAGAAGGAAGCCCGTGACAAGATGGCGGAGCTACGCAAAGCGGCCGACAAGGGCCAGGACCTCGCCGCGAAGCCACAGACGGTCGCACAGTGGCTGGCCTATTGGCTCGNCGAGATCAAGGCCCATGACGGCACGCGGCCGTCGACCCTCGCGCGCTATCAGTACGCGATCGACGGGCACATCGTGCCGGTACTCGGCAAGATCCGGTTGGACAAGCTCACCCCGGCTGACGTCCGCCGGCTGCACGCCGCGCGCCGGGACTCGATGAAGCCGGCAAGCCTGGCCAAGGTTCACGCGGTCCTGCGGGCGGCGCTCACCGACGCGGAACGGATGGACCTGGTGAGCCGGAACGTCGCGAAGTCGGTCCAGGCACCCAAGCTCGGCGACGCGGAACCGCGGGAGCTGATGGTAGAACAGGCGCGCCGGTTCCTCGACGTCGCGGCCGGCGATCGGCTGGAAGCGCTGTTCGTGGTCGCGCTGACGATGGGCCTACGCCGTGGCGAACTGCTCGGCCTGCGCTGGGACGATGTCGACCTCGACGCGGGGACCCTGCGCGTCGTCCGCTCGGCGCAGCGCGTTTCTGGCACGCTCCGCCTGGTCGAGACGAAGACGCGGGGCTCGCGGCGCCCTGTACCGATTCCGGCAACGACGGTCGAGGCGCTCCGGCGGCACCNGAAATATCAAGAGCAGGAGCGCGCGGACGCGGGCACGGCCTGGAAGGAGAACGGTCTCGTCTTCGCGTCCACGGTCGGCACGCTGATGGAACCGCGCAACGTGACGCGCCGCGTCCAGCAGTTGCGTGGGCGGGCGAGCCTTCCCACGCTTCGGCTCCACGACTTCCGCCACGCCTGCGCCAGCTTCCTCCTGGCGGCCGGCGTCGAACCCCGCACCGTCATGGAGATCCTCGGCCACGCCACCATGCGCATGACCATGGAGCGCTACGGCCACGCGCTCCCCGAGCGTCTGCGCGCCGCGTCCGACGCGATGGACAAGCTGATGACGGCGTCTGACGATGACGCGGACGGCCAAGGCGGCGAGCCAGACGACCGGCCGGACTCGGGCGACTCCGACGAACGCTCGTAGCGGCTGGGCTACACGATTGGCTACATAACGATCAAAGAGGGCGTCACTGCCGGTGATACCAGCAGGTCAGCCGCGGTGGAGACGAGGGGACTCGAACCCCTAACCCCTGCCTTGCAAAGGCAGTGCTCTGCCAATTGAGCTACGCCCCCCGCGGGACGCACTCCGGCCGGGACGGAACCACCCGACGATGACCACCTCGGCGAAGCGCTTCACAAGCGTACGGCATGACGGTCTCCTCGGACGTTGGTCCGGCACGGGAACCATAGGGGGACACCGATGCTCGGGTTGATCCGGTCTTCCGGCGATCACAGTGCCCGCCTACGACCATCGGGCCCCGCGGGCGCCCTGTGGATAACCGGGCCGCGACTCCCCCAATCGCCACCCTGTGGATAACCGGCCCGCCGACGCCGCCGTCAGCGATGGCTACGGCTACGGCCGTGCCGGCACCGGCCGCGAGGCCCGTCGGTCAGGACCGGCGCAGGGTCGGATCGATGAAGGCCAGCCGCTCCCGCACCTTAACCGCGAGATCCCGGAAGTCGGAGTAGCAGCGCCGCACCGCGCTCTGCGTACCGCCGAGTGCGCCGTCTCCGGCCCGCAGCTCGAACATCGGCTTACGGGCGTCGTGCGCCAGCGGGATCAGGTTCGCGTAGTGCCCCAGGGTGGCGATCTCGAAGGAACGGTCATGCGGTCCGGGGTTCCCGCTGGTGAGCACCGAGGTCGCGAACACCTCGGGAATCCGGTCGAGCCACCGGTCGTGCGCCTTCGCCGGCCGGTCGGTCCGCGTCGGCGGCTGCATCACGATGTACCCGATCGGCATCATCAGCCCGCGCGGGGCCGAGATACGCTCGGGAATCTTCGGCAGCACCATGCCCTGCCAGGTGGAACGCCACTCCCGCAGTGTGGGGCCGAGGTTGCGCAGCCCTCGCAGCGAGAATAGGTCCGCCGTCAGTGGCATGAGCACGGTGTCGGCGGACAGCAGCGCGGCCCGGTTGATGGCCCCCAGATTGGGCCCCACGTCGATGAGCACGATCTCGGCGCCGACCGAGCGGGCACCATGGTCGATGACCCGGTGCAAAGCCGTCGTCGTACGCAGCGCCGCGATGTCCTTGCCGAGGAAGCTGTTCGGCCAGGCGGCCGACAGCCGGTCCTCGAAGACGCTCAGCTCGACGTCGCCGGGCAGCAGCCACAGACCGTCCTCGATCGTCACCGGATCGAAGAGCGTGACGTCCCCGACCCCCTCCATGATTGGCCCGATCGCCGTCGCCATCGTCCCCGTACCGGGGACGATCCGAACCGGGCGCACGTCGAGGTCGATGATGGACTTCGGCGCGGACGACGCGGTGACCTCCGGCTCCTCCCACAGCTGGGTCAGCTCGTCCTCGTCGAGGAACTGGGCGGTCAGGTTCGCCTGCGGATCGAGATCGACCGCGAGCACCCGGTGACCCATGCGCTGCAGCATGTGCGCCAGGTGGTAGGCGAGGGTCGTCTTACCGACGCCGCCCTTGTTGTTGAACAAGGCCATCGTGATCATGAAAAGCCCCGGCCGCGATCCCCACGTCGCCCGCGCGCCGCCTCACCCCAGTTGTCCCTGTTGTCCAACACGGCAGACATTGTCGCGCTAGCCGGAAACCTCAGAAGAAGCCCGCCCCGTCGCGGGTCCCGCCGGCCCCCGACCCGGGACACCGAGCGGCCGGCCGGTCAGTCCGAGAAAGCGCCGGTCATTCCCAGGGGGCGAGGGTGGGCCAGTCCGGCCGGCCCGGGTCCCGGCCGGCGAGCCAGCGCAGCGTCGGCCTGGTAGGCGCGTCGACGACCACGCGCCGCTGCCCGCGACCGACGGCGGTCGACGGCCGGTCCCCCGGCGCCAGCACGACGGTGATCTCCGGGGGTACTCGGGCCGGCAGCCCGCGCAGGGTCCACTCCCATTCGGCCTGGACGTAGGCCGGGCTCAGGTCCGCCCAGCCGGGACCGCCGAGATCGGCAAGATCGAGGTCGACGAGGTGTATCTCGGTCTCCCGCCAGCGGAGGAAGACCAGATCGGCAAGGGTCGTCAGGCCATAGGTGGCGGTGTGCCCGAGACCCGTGCGCCAGACGTCGACCTGCACGCCGTCCCAGGCCCGCTCCAGCCGGGTCACCGCGGCCACCAGGTCGTCGCGGACGTGCGCGGCGGGCAGATCGCGACCGGCGGCGATGCCGTCCTCCCGCTGCCGCGCGCCCCCGGGATACTGGGCCCGGATCCCACCGGCCCGGGCGGCTTCGACCATGCCGGTGTGACCGTCCGCGTTGCGGGCCAGGTGGGTGAGCAGATGACCGACCGTCCAGCCCGGCAGGCCCAACGGACGGCGCACGACGACGTCGTCCAGCCGGCCGGCCACCTCCAGCAGACGCCGATGGGCCGCCGCGCATCCGGCGAGCCGATCGTGCGGAACCACCGAGGGGAGGTAGGAGGGACCGGACGGCGGCGACGTGTCGATGCTCGGCTCCTGAGCGATGCTCACGCCCGCCCCGGGGTCGGCATCAGCTCCCGCGCCGGGAACGAGGGCGTCGGACGGTCGAGACGAGGTCGGGGTGGTCATGGTTCTACGGTGCCTCCCCACGCCACCACACGCCAGGTCAAGCCTTCTGCCAGCGTCTTTACCCGCAGATTCCTTATAGTCGGCACACTCCACGCTCGAGATCCACGCCGCGCCCGACGCTCCCTCGATGGCCGACGTAACGCGGTGGAAACAGCTCCGAGCGAAAATACCCAGAGGAAGATACGGAAAGCATGCACACGGATACCCGACGGAAGGATGAGCGGATGTTCACGACTCCTCGCTTCCTGCAGGGCATTGTCCCCTTCGAGGGCAAAGGTCTGGATGTTCCGATTTCGCTTGGCTCGTCGTTCAGCTACGTCGTCCCAGCCGGCATCACCGCCCAGCCGCTCTACTTTCGGGGCGGTAACTCGACGGACGAGCTGATCTGCCCGATCCTCCTGCGGAACGGGATTCCCATGCGCTTCTTCCCGATCGGAGCACGGGGTTCAATCCACGTGCCGCTGCGCGTCGTCGAGGATTTGGTACCGGAGACGCACATCGAGCTGCACCTCGCCGCCCCGACCGGGCTGGTCGGCACCCTGGTCGTCGACGTGGGCCTAGTCGAGCTCTGAGGCCCTGAGCTGGAAGCTTTGACGGGCTGACNCCTCGGGCNCCTCGGGCCGGGGTGGCAGCCCGGCCTTGCCGCGGACCTCAGCGCCCGCCGGCCGGGGCGCCCGCCGCGGAGGTCGCCTCCCGCCAGAGGTCGATCTCCTCCTTGCCCCTGCCGCGGCGCCGGACGGCGGTCAGCGCGGCTCCGGCGCTCGCCAGTAGAGCCAGCACGGTCACCTTGCGAACCATCTCGTCTCCTTCGTAGGCCNCCTTCNCCCAACGGTATCCCGCCCGCCGGCACCGTGGTCGGACCGGGTCGCATCGTCCTGATCAACGTCACTGCGAACCGATCAACGCCGCAGCAGGCCACGCAGCCGGGATCGGGCCGGCCAGGACGGCGGGGGTCCCGACACCGCATAGGCCGGGAACACCCGCCCGGCCACGTCGACCAGCATCGCCACGTCGATGGGCCGAAGCACGACCCCGGCGGAGAGCACGTAGTCGGCCACCCCGGTGGTGGGCAGCAACAGCACGCCCTCGACGAGGGCCAAGCCGGCGGGAAGATCCGCGCGGGCGAAGGCTACGACCGGCTGGACCTCCAGCTGCCAGCCCGCCGGCAGTTCCGCGAGGAGCTGCGCGGTGGCCTCCTCGCCCATCCACGCGACCAGCCCCAGCATCGCCCGCAATGGA
Organism: Frankia sp. Allo2; assembly: GCF_000733325.1. Lineage (NCBI taxonomy): Bacteria > Bacillati > Actinomycetota > Actinomycetes > Frankiales > Frankiaceae > Frankia > Frankia sp. Allo2. The sequence goes on along the minus strand of NZ_JPHT01000001.1, from coordinate 196,352 downwards.
ACCTTGCCGGCCCAGACCCCGGCGGTGTTCTGGCGGATCGGTCCCGGATGGGCGTCGGTCTCGATCACCCAGGCCCCGGATGGCCCGATGACGAGATGGTCGATATTGCCGGCCGAGTCGGCCAGCGCACGGTCGTGCAGGACGGTGTAGCCGGCCCGGGCCAGACGGTCCAACGCCCGTGCGGTGCTGCGTTCGGCCTCCGCGTCCTCGCGCCAGGCCTCGATCTCCGGCGGGGACCGGAGAAACCGGGTCGCCGCGACGAGGACCACCACGACGGCCGAGATGATCGCGAGCTGCACGGCCACGAGCGCGGGCAGCCCGGCCAGGAGGATGACCACGGCGACGANGNGGGTGACGNCNCCCGCCGTGGCCCCGGCGACGGCCATCGCCCGCCGTTTATGATCGCTGCGCTCGGCGACGTAGAGCTGCTTGCGCCGCAGGTACTCGGCCATGGCCGAACGTCCCGCTGACTGCCGATCGGACACGTCCGCGGTCACCACCTCCCGGCGCCGTCACGACGCCGTTGCGCTCGGCGTTGTCTCCGGGTCCGGAACCGGCTCCGCCGTCAGCCAATCACGGCGCGCTGCCGACTCCCGGTCCGTCCCGGTCCGTCCCGGCCACCATTCCATCGAATACACAACAGCGACAGGGTCAAGGGCGTGGAATATGCGAGGGAGAAGAACGTTGGAAACACATCTATACCACCCATCGGCGAGACGGCCGAGGCGACACCGGGTACGGCGGCCGGGTAGGGGGCCGGCGGCGCAGGGGAGAACCCACCGGAGGCCGCCGTCGGGCGCGGTGTCGAACAGTTGCAGTGCCGGAGAGGAGCCACAGGATGCCACGCCACGTGACACCCGAGGGGATCCGGAATGACGAGCCGCAGCCACCACACCCTCACTCACAGCCGCAGCGGCGGGCGATCGACACCGACCAGGTATGGGCCTTCGCGGCCGGCTGCGTCACGCCGGTCCACGGGACAGGCGATGAGGCGGCCTACGGGAACGACCGCGGGAACGACCGCAAGGGCATCCGGGGGAACGACCGCAAGGACACCCGGGGAAACGGTGGCCCGACGGTACCGGGAGGATGCGTCGGCATCGAGACGGAGTGGCTGATCGTCGACACGCAGGCAGTCCACTGTCTGATCCCGCCGGCCCGCACGCTGGCGTCCCTCGCCCGGATNCCCGGGACCNCCCCGGGTCCCGGCGGGCCGGTCCTGCCCGGGGGCAGCCGCATCACCTTCGAGCCCGGCGGCCAACTGGAGCTGTCCGGGCCGCCGGCCGAGCTCACCGCGGCCGTGCGGGCGAGCTCCGCCGATCTGAACCTGGTCCGCTCCGCCCTGGCGGTCGACGGCCTGGCCCTCGTCGGCATGGGGGTCGATCCCCTGCGCGTCGGGATGCGGCAGACCACCGCGTCCCGATACNCGGCGATGGAGGAGCATTTCCGGACCGGGGGCGGGGCGTCCGGCACGGTGATGATGTACTCGACCGCCTCCGTCCAGGTCAACCTGGACCTCGGCGGCTCGCCTGCCGAGGCGGCGCGGCGGTTCCAACTCGTCCACGCTCTCGGCCCGGTCCTCACCGCCCTGTTCGCCGCCTCACCCGCGTACGCCGGCCGCCGGACCGGATGGCGGTCGACCCGCCAGGCGGTGTGGGACGGCATCGACGCGAGCCGAACCCGGCCCGTCGCGGCCGCTCTCACGGCCCCGGGGTCCGGGGACACCGAGCCCGATCTCGTCGACCTGTGGGCGCGGTACCTGCTCGACGCCAAGCTGATGATGGTCGAGAATCCCGCCAGGGCCGGCAACCCCGAAGACGATCATCATTTCGTCCCGGTCCGGGACGACTCAACCTTCGGGGACTGGCTCGCCGGCCGCGGCCCGGTCACCCGTCCCCCGACCCGCGAGGATCTCTCCTACCATGCGACCACGGTGTTCCCCCCGGTCCGACCGCGTGGCTGGTGGGAACTGCGCTACCTCGACGCGCAACCGGGTGACGGCTGGCAGGCTGCCGTCGCGATGCCGACGGTACTGCTTGACGACCCGGTCGCCGCGGACGGAGCGTTCGAGGCGTGCCTGGCCGTCGCGCATCGCTGGCCGGCCGCGGCGATGCTCGGCATGGCCGACGAGCCCCTGCGACGCGCGGCGGTGCGCTGCGTCGACCTGGCCGTGAGCGCCCTGCGCCGCCGCGGCGCGACCGATCTCGCCGAGACGGTCGAGTCGTTCGCCGGGCGCTACCTCGACCGCGGCCGATGTCCGGCCGACGAACTGACCGAACGACTTCTCGCGATCGGCCCGGCCGGTCTGCTGCGTGAGGAGGCCCACCGGTGCGTCTCACTCGTCTGACCCGGTCCCCGGCATCCCTGGCATCCCCAGCCGCCCCGGCCGACCGGGAGACCGCCGCCGACCAGGATGCGAAGCCGATCCGGGAGGCGAAGCCGATCACCGCCGACACCGTCGCCGACGCCCTGCGGACCGCACGCCAGCGTTCACTCACGTACACCGACATCGCCGCGGAGGATCTCCTCCGCCAGCACTCGCCGCTGATGTCCCCGCTGGTCTGGGACCTCGCCCACGTCGGCAACTACGAGGATCTCTGGCTGGTGCGCGCGCTGGCCGGCGGCACNGGGACGCGGCCGGGGCTCGACGACATCTACGACGCGTTCCGGCACAGCCGCGCGAGCCGCAGCCGGCTGGCCCTGCTCGGCCCCGCCGAGACCAGGGCGTACCTGCACGAGGTCCGCGGCCGCACTCTCGACCTCCTCGACCGGTTCGGACCCGACCGGTTCGGACCGATGGCTGGCGCCGGCGCGGAAACCGCTGCCGTACCGGAGCGGGAACGACTGCTCGCCGACGGCTTCGTCTACGGCATGGTCGTGCAGCACGAGCACATGCACGACGAAACGATGCTCGCCACGCACCAGCTCCGCCAGGGACCGCCGGTACTTGCTCCCGGCGCGGCGCCACCGCCCGGCCGCCGGGTGCCGCGGCCGGAGGTCCTCGTGCCGGGCGGCGAGTTCACCCTCGGCACCAGTATCCATCCCTGGGCCTTCGACAACGAGGGTCCCGCCCACCGCGTCCACCTCCCCGCGTTCTGGATCGACACCCTCCCCGTCTCCAACCGGGCGCAGATCGCCTTCATCGACGCCGGCGGATACGACGACGAGCGGCTCTGGTCGGCGGCGGGATGGGAATGGCGCCAGACGGAGGGCCTGAGCGCGCCCGCGTTCTGGTGGCGCGAGGGCGGCACCTGGCTGCGCCGCCGGTTCGGCCGGGTCGAGCCGGTTCCCCTCGACGAGCCGGTCCAGCACGTGTGCTGGTACGAGGCCGAGGCGCATGCCCGCTGGGCCGGCAGGCGGCTACCGACCGAGGCCGAGTGGGAGAAGGCCGCCGCCTACGACCCGGTCACCGGACGTTCACGGCGGTATCCGTGGGGGGNCACCGATCCGACTCCGGAGCGTGCCAATCTGGGCAACTGGACGAGCGGCCCGGCCCCGCTGGGGGCCTATCCCGCGGGCGCGAGTCCCTGCGGAGCCGAACAGATGATCGGGGACGTCTGGNAATGGACGGCGAGCGGGTTCACGCCGTACCCGGGCTTCGTGTCTTACCCCTACCGGGAGTACAGCGAGGTCTTCTTTCCGAAGGCCGGGCGGGAGTCGTCCTTCCGCGTCCTGCGCGGAGGCAGCTGGGCGACGGACGCCGTCGCCGTCCGCGCCACGTTCCGGAACTGGGACTACCCGATCCGCCGGCAGATCTTCGCCGGATTCCGGCTGGCCCGCGACGCCGGGTGACGAACGAGCACGCGTGCGAAGGAGACCTCGGTGTGCCGGCACCTCGCCTGGATCGGAACGCCACGGACCCTGGCGGGGCTGACCTTGGAGCGTCCGTACAGCCTGCTGCGCCAGTCGTGGTCGCCGAGGCGGATGCGCCACGGCACGGTGAACGCCGACGGGTTCGGAGTCGGCTGGTACGCCCCGGCGCTGCGGGCGGCGCCGGCCCGGTTCCGCCGGGCCGTGCCGATGTGGACGGACGCCTCGTACGCCTCGATCGCCGGCGCGGTCGCCTCCGGCTGCGTGCTGGCGGCCGTGCGTAGCGCCACCGTCGGCATGCCGATCGAAGAAAGCGCGACGGCTCCCTTCACCGACGGCCACCGGCTGCTCAGCCACAACGGCCGGGTCGACCCGGTGGCCGTCCGGCGGATGCTGCGCGACCGGCCCGACGCTCCGGTCCCGGACTCGACGTGCGACTCCGCGCTGCTCGCCGCGCTGGTGTGGGAGCACGCCGGGAAGCGTCCACTCGCCGAGGCGGTCGCCGAGGTCGTGCTGTCGCTGGACGCGGCGGGTTCGGGCGAGCGGGCCCGGCTGAACCTGCTGGTGGNGGATGGAACCCAGATCGTGGCGACCGCCTGGCGGGACAGCCTGTCATACCGGAGGGAGAAGGATGGAGTCCTGGTCGCAAGCGAACCAGACGATGACGAACCGGGCTGGGTGGACGTTCCGGACCATCACCTCCTGGTAGCCGACACACATCAAGTCACTCTTCGTAACATGATCTCCTAGATCAGTTACCGTGGGTTGCACCACGTTGATGGAGGGTACATCCATGACACCAAGGACTCCGACAACCACCCGAGCGGATGATGCCGTCCCTGAGGGGACGGGCGCGAACGGCACGGCGGAGATCCCGTTCCCGGGCCTCTCCGTCGACCGCCACCTGCACGAGTCGGATCGCGCCGTCACGCTGGCCCGCGACGTGCTCGCCGGCCTCACCGCGAGCCCCCGCGAGCTGCCGCCGAAGTGGTTCTACGACACCACCGGCGGCATGCTGTTCGACAAGATCACCCGGTTGGCGGAGTACTACCCGACCCGGCGGGAACGGGCCATCCTGGTCAGTTACGCCGACGAGATCGCGGCTGCCTGTCCGGCCGACACCCTCGTCGAGCTGGGATCGGGAACCTCCGACAAGACCAGGCTGCTGCTCGACGCGCTGCGGGCGGCCGGCAACCTCCGCCGTTTCATCCCCTTCGATGTCGACGAGGCGGCCCTGGTGCGGGCAGGTCGCGGAATCCTCACCACCTACCCGGGGCTCTCCGTGGCGGCCGTGGTCGGGGACTTCGAACGGCATCTGCACCAGTTGCCCCGAGGTGGCCATCGGTTGCTCGCCTTCCTCGGCGGCACGGTCGGCAATCTGCGCCCTGCGCAGCGGCAGAACCTCCTCCGTACGCTGCGCGAGCAGGCCGAGAGCTCCGACGCCCTACTACTGGGAACGGACCTCGTCAAGGACGTCGACCGCCTCGTCGCCGCGTACGACGACGGTGCCGGGGTCACCGCCGCTTTCAACCGCAATGNGCTGACGGTGATCAACCGGGAACTCGGGGGCGACTTCGACATCCGCGGATTCGCGCATGTGGCGGTCTGGAACGCCGAGAACTCCTGGATCGAGATGCGGCTACGTTCCGTTCGGGAGCAGCGCGTCTCGATCGCGACCCTCGCCGTTACGGTCGACTTCCAACCGGGGGAGGAGATCCTCACCGAGATCAGCGCTAAGTTCACCCTGGACGGCATCGCCTCGGAGCTTGCGCTGGCGGGCTGGGCGGTGGCGCGGCAGTGGACGGATCCCGATGGGGATTTTGCCGTGACGCTCGCGACGCCGTCGTCCGCCCCCGCCGCCGTCCCGGTCTGAACCCGTCCCGGTCCGAACCAGGCCCGGTCCGAACCAGGCCCGCCCGGACGCCGCCTCATCAGCCGCCGAGCAGACCGACGTCGCGCGCGGCACCGGTGGAGGCCGAGGTCGCCATCGCCGCATAGGCCCGCAGCGCCATGGACACCGGCCGTTCCCGCCCGGTGGGACGGTAGCCGCCGGCCGCCTCCAGCGCCGCGCGTCGGCTCGCCAGCTCCTCGTCGGAGACCACGAGCTCCAGCCGGCGGGCCGGGATGTCGATCTCGATGATGTCCCCGTCGCGGACCAGGGCGATCGTCCCGCCGTGGGCCGCCTCCGGGGAGACGTGACCGATCGACAGTCCGGAGCTCCCGCCGGAGAACCGGCCGTCGGTGATCAGGGCGCACTTCGGGCCGAGACCGCGGCCCTTGAGGAACGCGGTGGGGTAGAGCATCTCCTGCATCCCCGGACCGCCGCGAGGGCCCTCGTAGCGGACGATGATCACATTCCCGGCCTTGACCCGCCCGGTGAGGATGGCGTCGACCGCTTCTTCCTGGCTCTCGACCACGAGCGCCGGGCCGCGGAAGGTCCACTGGCCCTCGTCCACACCGGCCGTCTTCACGACGGCGCCCTCGACGGCCAGGTTGCCGAACAGCACCGCGAGCCCACCCTCGGCGGAGTAGGCGTGCTCGACCGAACGGATGCAACCGTCCCTGGCGTCGGTGTCAAGGGTGTCCCACCGATTGGTGGAGCTGAACGGCTCGATCGTGCGCACGCCACCCGGCGCCGCGTGGAACAGCTCGATCGCGTCCGGCGAGGGGCTCGGGCCGCGGACGTCCCAGCGGTCGAGGAACTCGCGCAGGCTCGCGGAGTGCACCGTGTGCGGGTCCGGGTCGAGCAGCCCGGCCCGGTCGAGCTCGCCGAGGATCGCGGGGATGCCGCCCGCCCGGTGGACGTCCTCCATGTAGTAACGGGTGGAGCTCGGCGCCACCTTGCACAGGCAGGGGACGGTGCGGGAGATCTGGTCGATGTCGGCGAGGGTGACGTCAACGCCGGCCTCGACGGCGGCGGCCAACAGATGCAGCACGGTGTTCGTCGAGCCGCCCATCGCCACGTCGACCGCGAAGGCGTTACGGAAGGCGGCGGCGGTCGCGATCGACCGGGGCAGGACCGCCTCGTCGTCCTTCTCGTAATAGCGCCGCGCCAGGTCGACCACGAGGCGCCCGGCCTCGACGAACAGCTCACGGCGGGCGGCGGCGGNGGCCAGGGNCGACCCGTTGCCGGGCAGGGACAGCCCGATCGCCTCGGTCAGGCAGTTCATCGAGTTCGCCGTGAACATGCCGGAGCAGGATCCACACGTCGGGCAGGCCGAACGCTCGATCGTCGACAGGTCGCCGTCCGAGACGTCCGGGTTGACCGCCGCCGACATCGCGGTGATGAGGTCCAGCCTGGACCGAGCCGTGCCGCCGGAGATGACCGCGTTGCCCGACTCCATCGCTCCGCCGGAGACGAACACGGTCGGGATGTTCAGCCGCAGTGCCGCGAGCAGCATCCCCGGGGTGATCTTGTCGCAGTTGGAGATGCAGACCAGGGCGTCGGCGCAGTGGGCGTTCACCATGTACTCGACGCTGTCGGCGATGAGCTCGCGGGACGGCAGCGAGTAGAGCATCCCGCCATGCCCCATCGCGATGCCGTCGTCCACGGCAATGGTGTTGAACTCGCGCGCCACCCCACCGGCCTCGGCCACCGCCCCGGCCACCAGCGAGCCAAGGTTACGCAAGTGCACATGCCCCGGGACGAACTCGGTGAAGCTGTTAGCCACGGCGACGATCGGCTTGCCAAAGTCGTCGTCGGTCATCCCGGTCGCGCGCCACAGGGCGCGGGCGCCGGCCATGTTCCGGCCGTGGGTGGTGGTGCGGGAGCGCAGGGCGGGCATCTCGACCTCGAAGATCAATTCAGTGGCACTGCTGGCGGGGACCGCCGGCACTGACAGACGATGACACGACGGTACGCCACCGCCCGGACGGGTCCAGCCTGCCGTGTCGCGCCGCCCGGCCCGCCGGGCGGCGAACGACGAGCGACGGAATCAGGCGCCAGAGACCAGGAACCGGACCAGAAATCAAGAACCCGTGATCAGGAATCAGGGTCCGCCTCGGCCGGTGGCGGGGACGGGGGCGCGCCGGGTGGTAGGCCCCCCGGTCTGGGCCCGCTGGGCGGAACGGCCCAGGGGTAGCCGGCGATCCGCCGACCGGCCCCGCGACCGCCGTCCGGTGCCGCCCGATGACCCGCGGGCCCAGACTGATNCCCCGGCTGACCGGGATCACCCGCCCCGCCTGCCGGGTCGTCTTCTCCCCCGCCCGGACCGTCTTCTCCCCCGCCCGGACCGTCTCCTCCCCCGCCCGGACCGTCTCCTCCCCCGCCCGGGCGGGGCTGATCCGGCTGCGTAAGCGAATATCCGGCGGTCTCGGGATACCCGGATGGACCTCTCGCGACCGGCCCGGCCTGCGGCATGGGGGGGTACGGGTGGCCGGGCTGATGCGGATAACCCGGCTGCACCGGCGGGCCGGGGTAACCCGGCTGCACCGGCGGGCCGGGGTAACCCGGCTGCACCGGCGGGCCAGGGTAACCCTGCTGGACCGGCTGGACCGGGCCGCCACGTCGCCTGCTCGCCACCTGCCGCGTGCCCAGTGGCCGATGCCGGCGCCACTGCCGCCGAACAGCCCAGAGGAGGGCCAGGGATGCGACGGCGCCGGCCGCCGGCGCGACGTCGTGGCCGGCGTCCAGCACCAGCAGGTAGAGGGCCATCAGCCCGCTGAAGACGTAGCCGGTGACGAAGAACGCGAAGGGCCGCAGGTTCAGCCGGCTCACCACATCCGTGTTCCGGAGCAGGATCGCCGGCACCAGCCAGATGAGGAAACCGAAGAAGAGCGCCGTAAGCGGCGCGAAAAACAGGTACCCGAGGAACGCTGCCATGATCAGAGGTCCGGCGGTCGTCGAGGGTCAGGCCGGGCCGGGAGCGGCGGGGACGTCTGCGCTGTGCGCCACCGTCGGGGTGCCGTCGAAGTACGGGCCGAGGGCGGCACGCCAGCGGACAAACCGCTCCGACTCCCGGAAGTTCGTCAGATGGGCGTCCAGGCTGTCCCACTCGACGAGCAGCACGAAACTCGACGGTGACTCGACCCCGCGGGTCATCCGCGCGGAACGACAGCCCGGCGTGCCGACGAGCTCCGCACGCACCCCGTGATACGCGGCGACGAAATCGTCCTCGCTGCCCGGTTTGATGTCGAACCGGGCAACTTCGAGGCCCGCCCCGGCGGGCCGCCCGCCGTCCCGCCTCTCACTCGCCATGGATGATCCTGAAACTCATACCGCCCAGTCTGGCAGCATCGGGAGATCTGCGGTCCGCCAACATGAACCATGACCACGCCAAACACACCCGGGCACCCACCCGGGCCGCTGGCGGGCCGCTGACGCTCTCCACCCGTGGGCCTCGTCCCGCTCCCGGGCCGAGAATTCAGTTCGCCATGTCGACGAACCGTGAGTAATGACCCTGGAAGGCGACGGTGACGGTGCCAGTCGGCCCGTTGCGGTGCTTGGCGATGATGAGGTCCGCCTCGCCGGCGCGCGCCGACTCCTTCTCGACCGTGTCCTCCCGGTACAGCAGGATCACCGCGTCGGCGTCCTGCTCCAGGCTTCCGGACTCGCGCAGGTCGGAGACCTGGGGACGCTTGTCGGCCCGCTGCTCGGAGGCGCGGTTGAGCTGGGAGATGGCGACCACCGGAACGTCGAGCTCCTTGGCGAGCAGCTTCAGCGACCGCGAGATCTCGCTGACCTCCTGCTGACGGTTCTCCACCTTCTTGGGCGACGACATCAGCTGCAGGTAGTCGAGGATCACCAGACGCAGCTCGTTACGCTGCTTCAACCGCCGGGCCTTCGCCCGGACCTCCATCATCGTCAGGTGCGGGCTGTCGTCGATGAACAGCGGGGCCTCCGCGACCTCGCCTATCCGGCGGGCCAGGCGACCCCAGTCGTCGTCGGTGAGCCGGCCCGTGCGGATGTTCTGCAGGGACACCCGCGCCTCGGCGGACAACAGCCGCATGGTGATCTCCATGCGGCTCATCTCCAGCGAAAAGATGACCGACGCCATCCCGTTCTTGATCGACGCCGCCCGGGCGAAGTCCAGGCCGAGGGTCGACTTGCCCACGGCCGGCCTGGCCGCGACGATCCACAGCTGGCCGCCGTGCAGGCCGTTGGTCAGCTCGTCGAGGTCGACGAAACCGGTGGGCACCCCGGTCAGCGAACCGTCGTGCCCCTGGATGGACTCGATCTCCTCCAACGCCGGGTTGAGCAGCTCCCCCAGCGGCAGGTAGTCCTCGTTCGTCCGGCGCTCGGTCACCTCGTACACGGCCGCCTGGGCGCGGTCGACGACGTCGCTGACGTCCGGAGCCGCGCCGTAGGCGAGCTGCACGATGCGGGTGCCGGCCTCCGCGAGGCGGCGCAGGACCGCCTTCTCCGCGACGATACGGGCGTAGTACCCGGCGTTGGCCGCAGTGGGCACGCTCGAGATGAGGGTGTGCATGTAGGCCGGACCGCCCACCCGTTCGAGCAGATCTCGGCGGCTGAGCTCGGCGGCGACGCTGATGACGTCCGCAGGCTCCCCCCGGCCGTAGAGATCGCCGATGACCTCGTACACGAGGCCGTGCGCGGGACGGTAAAAGTCACCCGTCCGCAGGACCTCGACGACGTCGGCGATGGCGTCTTTCGACAGCAGCATGCCGCCGAGCACACTCTGCTCAGCGGGCAGGTCGTGCGGGGGAGTCCGGTCGAACTCTGCACTCCCACCGGAACCACGCGAGATCTCGGTGACGCTCACGACGCACCCTCCCGGGACTCCCGTAGACCCGTATTCGAACGTATGTTCGTACAGATCGGAACCGCTGTCAACGACCGCTCCGCCCCCGACCGGCCGGGGCTTCCAGCAGGGACCGAACGGGCGGCGCCCGGTGAGCCTCTCGCCGGGCGCCGCCCGCGTCACCGAAGGAGGCCTGGCCCGATCAGGCTAGAAGTACCTTCCTCGGCCTGGAGGGTCCGACCTTACGGACCGGCGGGCACACCCACCAAAAAGTTATCCACAGGCCCTTGTGGAAAAGCTGTGGGCAACCGGCCGAAACCTGGGGAGGACATCGGGACGGAAATCGGAAACCTGTGGACACCCGAGACCACAACCTCGACGAAACCTAGCTGGCAGGCGCCTGCATCCCGAGTGCCCTGTGGATGAGAAAAAGTTTCGGATCTGGTCGTCGCCCCTTGCCCCACACACAACGAACTCCCCTGGCCGACCACCTGAGACGGTCGGCCAGGGGAGCCCGTACAGCGAGCGCGGCGGTACAGCGGGAGAAACGGCGGATGCCACCCCGTCAGACCCGCCTGNCCTCGGGCCCATCCGGCCGCGATCAGGCCCGCCCTGCCCTGGTCAGACCTGATCAGGCCTGCGTGACCTGGAGCTTCACGGTCGCGGTCACCTCGGGATGCAGATGCACGGCGACGGTGTAGGCGCCCAGGGACTTGATCGGCGTGGTGAGCTCGACGCGGCGCCGGTCGAGCTCGGGGCCACCCGCGGCGGTCACCGCCTCCACCACATCGGCCGCCGTCACGGAACCGAACAGGCGGCCTTCCTTGCCCGCCCGGCTGGTCAGCTCGACCTTGAGGCCACCGAGCTGACCGGCGATCTCCTGAGCGTGCCCGAGATCGCGAACCGCGCGGGCCGACCGGGCCCGCTTGATCTGCTCGACCTGACGCTCCGCGCCCTTGGTCGCGAGGATCGCGTACCGGCGGGGCACGAGGNAGTTACGCCCGTACCCGTTCGCGACCTCCACGATGTCACCCGGACTGCCGAGACCGGGGACCTCCTGGGTCAGGATGAGCTTCATTGCCACCCCCTACCGGGCCGAGGCGGTGTAGGGCAGCAGCGCCATCTCGCGGCTGTTCTTCACCGCCGTCGCCACGTCGCGCTGGTGCTGGCTGCAGTTACCGCTCACCCGACGGGCCCGGATCTTACCCCGGTCGGAGATGTACTTGCGCAGCAGCGAAGTGTCCTTGAAGTCGATGTAGTCGACCTTGTCCTTGCAGAAAACGCAAACCTTCTTCTTGGGCTTGCGCACGGCCGCCTTGGCCATGGGTGTGCTCCTACCTCGTTGTGTCGTTCGCGAGGACGACGACCGGCCGCTCAAAACGGTGGCTCGTCGGAGTAGCCGCCGGCCGGTTGCGACCAGGGGTCATCGATGGGTGCTCCACCACTACCGCCGCCGTAGCCGCCGCCGGCCGGAACGCCCGCGGGAACACCGGCAGGTGCGCCGGGGGGCGCGCCGGCAGGCGCGCCGTAGCCGCCTCCGCCCCCGTAACCGCCGCCACCACCGCCACGCGCGGCCTTGACGACCTTGGCGGTGGCGTAGCGCAGGCTCGGACCGATCTCGTCGACGTCGAGCTCGATCACGGTGCGCTTCTCACCCTCGCGGGTCTCGAACGACCGCTGCTTGAGGCGGCCGGTGACGATGACCCGAGCGCCCTTCTGCAGCGACTCGGCGACGTGCTCCGCCGCCTGGCGCCAGATGGAGCAGCGCAGGAACAGCGCCTCGCCGTCCTTCCACTCGTTGGTCTGGCGGTCGAGGGTGCGCGGCGTGGATGCGACGGTGAAGCTGGCGACCGCGGCACCGTTCGGGGTAAACCTCAGTTCGGGGTCGTTGGCTAGGTTGCCGACGACGGTGATGACGGTTTCACCGGCCATGGGCACTCTCCCGGAGATCGGCGGCCCACGACGGCACGGGGACTGCCGTCGCCGCGGACCGGATCATGCCGCCGCCCGGCGGCTCTGACGTGGCTTCTTCGGCTCTGGAAGCCGGATGACCTTGGTGCGCATGACCGACTCGTTGAGGACGAGCTGACGGTCGAGCTCGGCGACGACGTCGGGCTCCGCATGAAGGTCGATGACGGCGTAGATGCCTTCGTGACTCTTGGCGATCTCGTAGGCGAGCCGGCGCCGCCCCCAGACATCGACCTTCTCCACCACGCCGCCGCCCTGACGGACGACACCGAGGTACTGGTCGAGAGAGGGCGCGACAGTGCGTTCCTCGAGGTCAGCATCGAGGATCACCATGAGCTCATAATGACGTGCCAAGGCTGAACCCACCTCCTGTGGACTCTGGCGGCCACGGATCTTCCGTGGCAGGAGGGACCGCGACCGGAACCTGTGCCGTCTCGAACGTGCTCGACGCGATGGATCTGAGAGGGAACCGCCCGTCAGCACATCCGGACGATCATCAGGGCACGCGGGCCACCCGGAGGCGCGCCGACCAATCATGACGAGTGGTCGGCCTGGACCAGCGGATGGACACACGTACGCCGGCGCACGGCATGTCCGGCCGAGCTTACTCGATTCCCCCGGGGGCCCTGGCGGCCCCGACCACGAGAACCACGCGAAGCCACGCCGTGAACACCCCGGCGAGGCAGACGAGGTTCACCGTGATCAGGAGGCCACGCATGTGCCGGGAGGGGGAGGGATCCGCGAGGGCGAACACGAGCACCGCGAGCGCCGCGGCGACCGCGACCACCGCGAGCATGCGGGCAGCCAGCTGCGGACCGACGCGCCCGGACCCGGAACCGCCGTGGCTGCCCGGGGAAGAGTCGTGGTCGCTCCCGGACGGGTCGCCGCCGACGTCCCCGGTGCCGGGCTCGGGCTGACCCGGCTGGGTATCCTGCCTGTCCACAGCATTGCCTCCCGTAGTTCCAAACGCCGAAGGCGAGGCGACGGAAACCCCGCACGGCCCCCGATGCCAGGGGCCCCCGCATTGCGCCGAAGGCGCCCGAAGGCTCCCGAAGGCTCCCGAAGGCTCCCCCAGGAACCTCGCCGAAGGCGAGGCGACGGAAACCCCGCACGGCCCCCGATGCCAGGGGCCCCCGCATTGCGCCGAAGGCGCCATGCGGGGAAAGGCTAGTCCACCCACTGTCCCTGCGTGAAGGCGACGACCAGGGCTGCCATGATCGGCGTACCGGTACATAGATATACCGACTGTACCCAGCTCTGCCGCGCGGCGGCTCGCGCGAGCATCAGATACAACGGAAAGGCCACTAAAATTCCACGGATTCCCGATGCATAATAATTCGTGCAGGCCATTATCACGGTCATCACGCCGAGGAAGGTCGCCTCACCCCACCGTCTCCCGGCCAGCAGGATGATGGTCAGCAGTACCCCGACGACCACCGCGAGCAGTTCCCCGCGCCAGAACCAGACGAAGGTCGACGCACCGTTGCCATCCGTGGCCGATGCCCAGGTGGCGGTCCAGCCCGACCAGGGCCAGTCGAGGCCTCGGTGCCAGCCGTCCCGCATCGCGTCCGTGTAGGAGCCCCAGCCCCCGGTGCGAATCCTGAGATAGCCCAGGTAGGCGAGGACGGGGATGGGTGGAAGCCCCAACGACAACGCCGGCCGGGCGAACACCGGGAGGCCGGCGGAGCGCCGGCTCGCGACGTACTGCACGGCCAACGCGACCCCGAAGGGAATACCACTGATCCTGGCGGATGCCGCCCCGGCGCCCAGCAGGCCGGCCAACCACCAGCGGCTGCGACGTGCCGCCAGCCAGGACGCCGTCGCGAACCCCAGGAAGATGCCCTCCGAATAGGCGGCGAACAGGAACACCGCGTAGGGGAAGCAGATGAGGCTGAGGACGGCGAACCGCGCCGCGGACTTGCCGACCTCGTCCGCGGCCAACCGCCACAGCGCGGCGACCGCGACCGCACCGGCGAGGAACGACACGACCAGACCCGCGACAATCCAGTCCGGAACGACAATATGGACGATCCGCATCGCGATCGGGAGGCCGGGAAAGTCGACTTCTGTCCGGTCCGAGTAGGCGGGGGAGAGATAACCGTACCGGGCGACCTTCGTGAACAGGCCGACATCCCACCGGTCCCAGAGCGTGCGCAGGCCGGGAGCGTTTCGCGCCGGCGCCGAGGTAAGGACCCGCGCGGCGGCGAGCGCCAGCAGGGCGACCGCGACCCGGCTCCCGAACCAGATCGGCAGCGTGGCCCGGACCGGCTCCGGCAGCCGGGCCCAGGCCGCTCGGACCATCCCCGGCCCGATCGGATCATGCACCGCCGGACCCGGCCCCGTCGGCACTGCCGGCGCCCGGGCCTCCGGCCGGCTCGCCGGTGGCCGCCGCCGTAACCCACGCCGGCCGGCCGCCGCGGACATCGGGGGCATGGTCCAGCACCCCGCCCGCAGGGTCGTCAACGGCGTCCGGATCGCCGACGGCAGCGGAGCCGACCGCGACACGCGGATCACCCGGGTACGCCATTCCGCCGGTCCGCACGATGTCGGTATGCGGATGCAGGATCTCCCGGACGACGAATCCGGCCAGGACGAGCAGCACCAGGTCGCGCAGGGCCACCGCGCCGACGAACCATCCCCGGTCGATGCCGTGACGACCCTGCGTGTCGTTGTAGATGAAGTGCATGAATCGGGTGAACAGCACCCACGCCTCGCAGACCTGCCACAGCAGGAACAGCCTCCATCGGGGCCGAGCCAGTGCCGCCAGCGGTAGCAGCCAGATCGTGTACTGGGGTGAGAAGACCTTGTTGGTCAGCAGGAAGGCGACGACGAGCAGGAACAGCACCTGCGGCAGACGGGGCCGGCGCGGTGCGAGCCAGGTGAGTAACCCGATGGCGACCACCGAGACCAGCAGGGCCGCCCCAGTGATGATGTTCAACGTGGAGATGGGCAGGCCGTTGTTCCGCAAGCCCTGCAGGATCATCGGGAGGGCGACGACGATCGTCACCCAGCCGGCCGCGGCCGCCGCGATGACCAGCCGGCGCGCATCGGGCCGATGATGGATCGCGGCCGCGGCCACCGCGACGAGGACGACGGCAGTGAGCGCGGAGACCACCAGGTGCAGTGCTCCGAACCAGGCCGGGTCGTAGCGGCCGGCAAGCCAGGTCGCGCCGAACGCCAGCGAGTCCCAGTCGGCGCCGCGGTCGGAGTTCAGATCGAAGAACCGGGCGATGGCGTTGCGGGCCCCGTCCGGACCACCACCGACCAGCCGGATCCAGTCACCACCTCGCCAGAAGGTCGACCAGATGCTGTCGCCGACGCGGGCGTTCTCCGCGTTGAAGTAGCCGGCGGTCAGCCATAGCGGGACGATGACCACCAGCACCGTCACCGCCGCCGCGCAGACGGTCCGGGCCAGNTCGCGCAGCCTCCCGGCCCGGAGGCAGAGAAAGGCCAACCCTAGCAGGAACAGGGCCGGATAGAGCTTCGTGAGGATGCCGAGTCCGATTAGCATCCCGGCGAGCTTCGGAGCCCGTCTGGACCAGGCAAGCAGGCCGCCCGCCGCGAACGCCACCGCGATGATGTCCCAGTTCGTCAGCAGATGCAGCACGAGGGTCGGCGCCAGCGCGAACAGAGCGGCGTCCCAGATCCGCCTCGATCCGGCCGCCAGCGCGGTGCAGCACACCGCGACCGAGGCCACGATCAGGAACAGCAGGGCGGTGAGGTCGTAGAAGACGGCCGACCGCATGTCCATCGTGTAATGGTCGAAGACGCGCTCGCCGTTCTCCTCCCGGTAGACCGCCCGCGGTCCGTTCGCGAGACCGGCCGGCCAGGCGACGAGCTGCATGGTGGCGCCGATCAACGGCGGATATTCCGTCGGGTAGTCCAGATAGGGGATCTTCCCGTCGACCAGCCCCTCCTGGCTGTACAACGCGACGATGTCGGAGTAGCACAACGCCGTGTACTGGTGCTCATGCGTCCAGTTCCGGGTGTCCCGGCAACTGATCTTCTGGGTGTAGCCGAGGACCCCGGCCACGATGACCATTGCCATCAGCACCCGCAGCGGGGTCAGCCAACCACGCCGGTCGGGCACGGCCGCGTGCTCACCCGGCGGCCCACCGATGAGCTGGCTTGCCCCCGCGACGACCGGGTCCTCCCGGGCCGGGCTGACGCGGACGGGGGACGCCGGGGACATGGCCATGCCCGTCATTCTCGCCCCATGACAGCCCATGACCAGCACTGAACTCGACCTCCCGGTCAGTTGAACGGGTCGGAGAAGATCCCCGTCTGTCGAGCCGGCCGGCCCGCCTGGCCGGCNCCCTGCTGCTGACCACCGCCGTTGCCGTTGCCACTGGGGTTCAGGAGATCGCCCAGGTTGACGCCGGTATCGCCGGGCTGGCTCGATGAGGCGCTCGGCGCCGGGGTGGGTGTGGGAGTCGGCTCGGGCTCGTTATCCTGCACGAGGCCACCGAAGGCCGGCGGATCGAACTTCGACGGCGGCACCCCCGTCAGCGCGGCGTCCATGAACGCCTTCCACACCTTGGCCGGGTAGGTACCCCCGTAGACGCCCTTCTCGGCGCCGGGAATGCCCTTCAGCACATCCTGCTCGGTGCCCTTGCCCCGGAACATGTTCACGCAGGACGCGAGTTCCCTGGTGTACCCGCAGAACCAGGCCGACCGGAAGTTGGTCGACGTCCCGGTCTTGCCGGCGGCCTCCCGCCCGCCGTCCAGCCGGGCCCGCTTTCCGGTGCCACTCGAATCCGTCAACACGCTCTGCAGGGCGTACGTGGCGTCGCGGGCCACCGTGGCCGGGATGACCTGCTTCACATCCGGGGTACCCGAATAGATCACCTGCCCGTTGCCGTCGACCACCTTGTCCACGATGTGCGGTGTGGCCCGCACTCCGGCGCCGGCGAGGGTCGCGTAGACCGTGGTCATATCCACCGCGTGCACGTCGTCCTGGCCCAGCGTGATACCCGCTTCGTTGCGAAGCTGGGTGCTGGCCGGGATGCCAAGGTCGCGCGCGGTCTTGATGATGTTCGAGACGCCGATGTTCTGCCCCAGCGGTACGTACACCGTGTTGATGGAGCCCGCCGTCGCCTCGATGAGGTTCTTGTATCCGAGATCGCCCGCCTCACCCTCGTCGTTGCTGACCACGTAATTCCCCGGCAGTGTGATCTTGGCGGGAGCGGCGAAGGTCGACTTGAGGTTGATGTTCTGACGCAACGCGGCGACCAGAGTGATCGTCTTGAAGGTGGAGGCGGACTGCACCTGCGCCCCTGACACGTTGTCGACGTACTGCTCGTGGCCCTGTGCGTCCTTGCCGTAGAGCGACCCGCCGTACCAGGCGAGGATCCTGCCGGTCCCGGGTTCTATCGCGGTGAGCCCGGTACGCAGATCCGGCACGGCGGCGTACGCCGGGCCCAGCACGTCGCTCACCGCCTGGAAGGCCTTGAACTGCCGCCCCTTGTCGATCGTGGTCGTGATGCGCAGTCCACCGCGGTTGATCTGATCCTCGGTGATCTTCCCGACGGTCGTAAGCTCACGTTTGACCTGATCGCGGATGTACGCGATCTGGTCGGACGAGGCGGCGGCGTCCTGCGCCTTCGCGGCCACGGGTGGGGGGCTCTGCTGGGCGAGCCCCGGCGGAGCCCAGCCCTCGGCGACCATCGTCGCGACCACGTCGTGCCAGCGGTTCGCCGCCGGACCCGGGTTCTTGGCCGGGTCGAGGTAGTTGGGTGATCGGATCAGGCCCGCGATGACCGCCCCCTGGGCGGGGGTGAGTTTGGCGGCCGAGGTGTTGAAGTAGGCTTTCGCCGCNGCTTCGATACCNTAGGCGCCCCGGCCGAAGTAGATCGTATTCAGGTAGAACTCCAGGATCTGTCCCTTGGAGTACTTCTGGCCCAGCTTCACCGCGAGCACGATCTCGCGCATCTTGCGGGTGAAGGTCCGCTCCTGCGACAGGTACGCGTTCTTGGCGTACTGCTGGGTGATGGTCGAACCNCCCTGCAGCTCCCCGCCGGTGACGTTCACGTAGAGCGCCCGGGCAATGCCCTTGGGAGAGATACCGGGTTCGTGATAGAAGTTCTTGTCCTCGGCCGCGAGCACCGCGTGCTGCATGTCCACGGACACTTCGGCGAGCGGCACGTCGGTGCGGTTCACGGTGCCGATCCGGGCAAGCTCCTCACCGTTGTCCTGGTGCGAGCCGGCCGGCGGTCCGTAGAAGATGATCGACGTCTGGTCCGTCTTCACCTCGGCAGGCAGCGGGACCCGGGTCGCCGCGTAGATGACGCCGATGCCGGCGGCGAACAGGAGAAGACCGGAGAAGAAGCTGGCGAAGACCAGACGGCGCAGCCAGCGCGGGCGCCGTCGCCACCACATCGGGCCGTGTCGCCCCTGGCCCGGCCGGGGGGCCTTCCCGTTGCGGCGCCCGGGTCCTCCCGCCCCGCCCGGGACACCCATCTCCGCCCGGGAGGATCGGCCCGGGCCGGCCCGGCCTGGACCGGGCCGGCCTGGACCGGTCCGGCGGGGCTCGATCCGATCCGCGCCCGGTCGCCCACCCGCCATCCGGCGGGTAGCGGCCGATCCGTCTCCCTCCCGTGCCCGGCTCCGGACGGCCATCAGTTCGGTGGCGCGGGTGAGGTCGCGCCGACCGGCCACCCGCTGAGCGGGCGTCACCTCGGTCATGCGGTCGCGGTCCGACACACCGTTGCGGCGGCCATTCCGGGAGTCCCGCTCCGGCATCACCTTGTGGTAAACGGTGGCGTCCACGGTGCGTTCCCGGACATCGACCCGTCGTAGGGCTTCCTGGTCGACGGTGTCGTACAGGGTGTTGACCTCGCCGGCTGTCCGGTCTGCCGGTTGGTCCGGCCCACGATCGGGGACGCCGCGGTCAGAGGCGGTCCGATCGGAGAACCCACGGCCGGGAACCCNCCGGGTGGGGGTCGCCCGACCGGAGGGCGCGCCGCCGCCTCGGCGACGACCGGTCGCCTCGCCGACGGGCATGCCGGGACGAGCGCTGGACGGTTCACGGCCGGGCGCGTCGGACTTCCCGATGCCACGGTCCGGCACCCACCCCCCGACGGTGGCACCGGCACCCCGACCGGTCCCACCGTCCGGCGGCGTGTTCGTCCTCGCCGCGGCGGAGGGAGCCGCGGGTGGCACGAGAGCGGTGCGTTCCCCTCTCCCGCCGGTGGGCCGGCCCGTCGGCGGCACCAGCCGGCGTCCCTGGGCCTGGCCTGCCCGGGCCTGGCCTGCCCGGGCCTGGCCTGGCTGGGCCTGGCCTGGCTGGGCCTGGCCGGGCCTGGCCTGCTCCGGCCGCCGGGCGCGGTCCGGGGGTACCCGGTCCGGGGGTACCCGGTCCGCGGGTACCCGGGACTGGCCGTCCGGGTTAGGCCATGCTCGGTCAGGTGCAGGACCACCCCGACTAGAGCCCTGATCGTAGGGAGAGCTCACCAACCGCTCCATCCGTCGCCGCGGGACTCCCCGGTATCCGGACCGCCGCAGGAGACGGGCCGGCGCCCCCAACCATCACCGAAGGTCCGATTTCCACAGGATCTACAGAACCGGCCCGTCTCGGCCCGGACCGTGCACGATCCCGGCGACCACCGGTCCACCATCGGACCGGGGCCGACTACGTGATGTTCGCTCACTCGCCGCATTCACCCGGCGAGGCTGTGACGAGGTCAGCCCATGGCGGATGCGACGCCAGGACCTGCCATGAGACCCACATGGCAGACCAGGGTCTCACGCCGAATTCCGCCCCCTCGCGCAGGGCGTCCTTTGCGCCTCTCGGGGACGACCAGCCGTCAGCGGTCCGCGGTCCGCCGCCGGATCTGCTTCTTCGCNCTCGGCTNCCCCGTCCCGATCACATAAGAAGTGACCAGGTGGTTCCAGCCACAGGGCGGACACACCTCCACCACATAGATCCGCAGCTCGCTGTACCTCGACGCGAGCGCGGGGAGCTCCCTGGTGGTGCGAACCCGCCCGGAGCTCTCTCCGAGCTCGTCGCCGTAGGCGTAGGTGACATGGATGAGCGGATCGCCGCCTCGGCAGACCGGGCATCGCTTCGTGGTCCGCTCACCGTGGTACCTGGCCGCCCGCAGCAGATAAGGATGCGCGTCGCAGACATCCAACGACGAGATCCTGCCCGCGAAGAGATCCGCCAGCGTCGCCCGGCGGGCGAGCGCGTAGTCGATGACCGACCGCGGACGCATGCCAGCAACGGTACGCCGGAGCCGGCTTCCAGACAGACGGTCCGCACAGACGGTCCGCACAGCCGCCAAACCGGTCTCCCAGCTCCACATCCCGACTGTGATCCGGATGACAGTGTGAGCCCGCCCGCACCGGGATCTGGCCGCGCGGGACCGATGGTCCGGCAGGGGTCGGGATGCACCGGCAGGGCGCCTATCTGTCATCTCCCGGTCGCCGACTGGTCATTCCTGGTTGCGGTGCTCGTCCCGCGACGTCTATCCTCGATGTATCGCTCCGATATGTCGAGCTGACCGTTCCGCGGGCCGTGGTCCACCACGGCCCGCGGAACGGTCGGCAGGGCATCACGGGGCATCACGGGGCATCACGGGGCATCACGGGGCATCACGGGGCATCACGGGGCATCACGGGGCATCACGGGGCATCACGGGGCATCACGGTCGAGAAGGGGTGGATCATGCTGGAGCTGGCGGTCCTCGCCCTGCTCTCCGAGAGCCCTATGCACGGCTATGAACTGCGCAAACGGCTCGCGGCGCTCCTCGGCGCGTTCCACCGGTTCAGCTACGGCTCGCTCTATCCCTGTCTGCGTCGTCTCGCGTCCGCCGGCTACGTCACCGCGGACGACGTCGGCGCCGCGAGC
Organism: Frankia sp. Allo2; assembly: GCF_000733325.1. Taxonomy (NCBI): domain Bacteria; kingdom Bacillati; phylum Actinomycetota; class Actinomycetes; order Frankiales; family Frankiaceae; genus Frankia; species Frankia sp. Allo2. The sequence continues at coordinate 175,025 of NZ_JPHT01000001.1, read as the reverse complement.
CGTCTCGGCGGGCGCAGTCGGGNCGTCTACACCTTNANNGNCNNGGGCAAGGAGAAGCTCGCGGACCTGCTGGGCGAGGGCGGACCGTCGTCCTGGGAAGACGAGATGTTCGGCGTGCGCTTCGCCTTCTTCTCGAAGACGGACGCCGCTGTCCGCCTCCGCATCCTCGAAGGTCGCCGCGGGCGGCTCGAGGAGCGCCGGGAGAAGGNTCGATCGGCCCTGACCCGGACCGTCGAGCGTTTCGACTCCTACACACTCGAGTTGCAGCGCCACGGCCTGGAATCGGTCGAACGTGAGGTCCGCTGGCTGAACGAGCTGATCGAGACCGAACGCGCCGGCACCCCCGTCGGCACCCAGGGACCACAGTTGTCCACAGGATCCACAGGTTTGCCCACAACCCCGTCCACAGGATCCGTGCAGCCGGGGGTACCCGTCGTCGAACCAGCCCGCCCAAGCGGGCCGGGAAGCCCTCCGGCGCAGGCGGACCGCCAGGACGACCCGCGCGCACGGGATAGCGGCACGCCTGCCGACGGCGACGCGCACCTGAACGTGAACGTGAACAGGCGTGGCCGGAGCAGGCGGGCCCCGCGGACAGCCGGCCAGGACCCCGACGGCGAGGTCCCGACCACCCGATGAACGTCATCCCGTAGCGGGTCCCTGTTCCCGACCAGCATGATCGGGAATGCCGCGGCGGAGCTGCGTGCCCCATATGACCCACTTCCACGAAGATCTCAGCTAAGGAGCAGACCATCATGGGCTCGGTACGTGTCGCCATTGTCGGCGTAGGCAACTGCGCTGTCTCGCTGGTCCAGGGGATCGAGTACTACCGCGATGCCGACCCGTCAGCCCGGGTCCCCGGGCTGATGCACGTGCGGCTGGGCGAGTACCACGTCTCGGACCTGACATTCGTCGCCGCGTTCGACGTGGACGCGAAGAAAGTCGGCCGCGACCTCTCCGAGGCCATCGCCGCCAGCGAGAACAACACCATCAAGATCGCGGACGTCCCCCCACTCGGGGTCACCGTCGGCCGCGGCCACACCCTCGACGGCCTCGGCCGCTACTNCCGGGAGACCATCGAGGAGTCGGACGAACCGCCGGTTGACGTCGTCGCAACCCTGCGGGAGACCCGTGCCGACGTACTCGTCTGCTACCTGCCGGTCGGCTCCGAGGACGCCGCGAAGTTCTACGCCCAGTGCGCCATCGACGCCGGCGTCGCCTTCATCAACTGCCTGCCGGTGTTCATTGCCGGGGTGCCCGAGTGGGCGGAGAAGTTCCGCGCGGCAGGCGTGCCGATCGTCGGCGACGACATCAAGTCACAGGTCGGCGCGACCATCACCCACCGGGTTCTGGCGAAGCTCTTCGAGGACCGCGGCGTGATCCTGGATCGGACCATGCAGCTCAACGTCGGCGGCAACATGGACTTCAAGAACATGTTGGAACGCGAGCGGCTGGAGTCCAAGAAGATCTCCAAGACGCAGGCCGTGACCTCCCAAGTCTCCCACGACCNCGGCAAGGACAACGTGCACATCGGGCCGTCGGACTACGTCGCCTGGCTGGACGACCGCAAGTGGGCCTATGTCCGCCTCGAGGGACGTGCCTTCGGCGACGTGCCGCTGAACCTCGAGTACAAGCTTGAGGTATGGGACTCCCCCAACAGCGCCGGGGTGGTCATCGACGCGGTGCGCTGCGCCAAGATCGCACTCGACCGGGGCATCGGCGGCCCGGTCCTCTCCGCCTCCTCCTACTTCATGAAGTCCCCGCCGGAGCAGTNCCGCGACAACGAGGCCCGGGACCGGGTGGAGGCGTTCATCCGCGACGAGGGCTGATCGAGGGCTGATTCCTCGTCGTCCTCATCTTTCTCGTCGGGTCCTCCTCGTCGGATCGGCCGGCCAGCGGACCCGGTCGGAAACACAAGGTCCGGCCGCCCGGAGGGGGGCGGCCGGACCTTGTGCCCCGAGCCGACCAGTCTGGTCCTAGGCTGACGACGTGGCCCGGGCGGAGAACCTTCGTGAGCTGCTGCACGATCGTGGGTTCCGGATGCTCTACGCGTCCAGGCTCACCTCCCAGGCCGCCGACGGCGTCTTCCAGGCGAGCCTCGTCAGCTATGTGCTGTTCTCTCCCGAACGGGCGACCTCAGCGGCGGCCCTGGCCGCGTCGCTCGCGATCGTTGTGCTGCCGTTCAGCGTCATCGGACCCTTCGCCGGCATCGTGCTCGATCGCGTGTCCCGCCAGCGGGTTCTGGTGGTCTGCTCACTCGTCCGGATGCTGTTGATGGGCATCCTGGTCGCTCTGATCGCCACCGGCCAGACGGGCCTCGACTTCTACGCGGTGGCACTGGCTTCGGTGAGCATGAACCGCTTCGTGCTGGCGGCGCTGTCCGCCGGGCTCCCGGTCGTGGTCGGCCTCGACCGGCTTGTCACGGCGAACGCCTTGTCCGTCACCTCCGGCACCGTCGCGACGCTCGCCGGAGCCGGTGTCGGCAGCGGACTGCGCGGGCTGATCGGCGGCGAGGACGGGGCGGTGGCGTTCGTCGCCGCTCTGGCGGCTCTCACCTACCTTGTAGCCGCCGCCACCGCGGCGCGGGCGGGGCGGAGCGACTTCGGTCCGCTGGAGACGATGGCCTGGCAGGGCGCCTGGGCGCAGACCACCCAGGTCGTCGCCGACATGCTCGACGGCGCCCGCTATCTGGTGAACCACGGGCCGGCCCGGCGGGCGCTCGCCGCCCTCACCACCTCGCGGGCCGCCTACGGCCTGATCCTCGTGATGACGGTGTTGCTGTATCGCAACTACTTCACCGGCTCGGAAGGCGGGCTCGCGGGACTCGCCGCCGTCGTCGCCGCCAGTGGAGCCGGCACGATCAGCGCCGCGCTCGCGACTCCCCGCGTCACGCGGCGCATGCCGAAGTCGAGCTGGATCGCCCTCGTCCTGGTACTCGGCGGGGTCGTCGAGGTCGCGCTCGGGCTACCCTTCTCCTCGACGCTGTTCATCGTCGCGGGAGCGTTGCTCGGGTTTTCCGCACAGGCCAGCAAGATCTGCGTGGACACCATCGTGCAGGAGGAGACCGACGACGCCTACCGCGGTCGCGCCTTCTCGCTCTACGACCTGCTGTTCAATGTCGCCTTCGTGGCGGCCGCGGCGGTGGCCGCCGTGGTCCTGCCGGACGAGGGCCGGTCCGTTCCGGTGGTCCTGGTAGCCGGGGCCGGCTACGCGCTCGCCGGGATCCTGTACTACCGGGCCGCCCACCGCCATCCGGAAGACCGGATCATCCGTCACATCGGCGAGCCCGGATCGGCACGACCGGCTGACCGCCCTGGCCCGGACGGTCAGCCTGGCCCGGACGGTCAGCCCAGGCCCGTCACCCCCGCCGAGGCGTGAGCTCACCGGGGACGGGCGCATCACCGGGGACGGGCACCTCGTGCTCCCGGGCCCACCGGAACAGTTCGGCCTCGGCGGCCTCCCGGCCGACGATCCCGTGCTCGAAGCGGAACTCCAGCATGTGCGACCGGGCCTGGCCCACCAACCGGGACGGTGGCAGCCCCAGCAGCACCATGATGTCGTCCCCGGAAAGCTCCGGCCGGATCGCGGCGATCTCCTCGCGCGCGGCGAGCTCGGCGATCCGCTCCTCGAGCGAGTCGTACGTCCGGGACAACGCCGCGGCCTTGCGCCGGTTGCGGGTCGTACAGTCCGAGCGGACCAGCTTGTGCAGCCGGGAGAGCTGAGGACCCGCGTCGTGCACGTAGCGGCGTACGGCGGCGTCGGTCCACTCGCCCGCCCCGTATCCGTGGAAGCGCAGGTGCAGGTAGACAAGCCGGCAGACCGCGTCAGTCACGTCCTTGGGGAAGTGCAGCGCCGCGAGCCGGCGGCGGGCCATGTCCCGGCCGACGACCTCATGGTGGTGGAAGGACACCCGCCCACCCGTCATGTGCCGGCGGGTCCGCGGCTTGCCGATGTCATGCAGCAGCGCGGCCCAGCGCAGCACCTCGTCCGGCTCCCCCGGCTCCTCCAGGGTCATCGCCTGACGCAGCACCGTCATGGTGTGGGCGTAGACGTCCTTGTGCTGGTGGTGCTCGTCGATCTCCATCCGCATGGCGGACACCTCGGGCAGCACGATGTCGGCGATCCCGACCTCGACCAACCGCTCCAGACCGGCGACCGGGTCGGGAGCCGACATGAGCTTGCGCAGTTCGTCGCGGATCCGCTCGGGGGAGACGACCGCGAGCCGATCGGCCCGCGAGCGCATCGCCGCGACCAGCTCGGGTACCGGGGTGAGGCCCAGGGCCGCCTCGAACCTGGCGGCCCGCAGGATGCGCAGNGGGTCGTCGTCGAACGACGCCTCGGGGCTTGCGGGGGTACGCAGCACGCCGCGGGCGAGATCTGCCATCCCGCCGAACAGGTCGACGAAGTCATGGCCGGGCACGGACACCGCCATCGCATTCACGGTGAAGTCCCGCCGGGACAGGTCCGCCTCCAGGCTGTCGCCGTAGGTCACGGCCGGATTGCGGGACTTCCGGTCGTACGCCTCGCTACGGTAGGTAGTGATCTCGAACCGGACACCGTGCCGAGCGAGCCCGACCGTGCCGAAGGCGATTCCGGCCTCCCAGGTCGCCTCCGCCCATCCTCGGGTGATCTCCAGAACCCGCTCGGGGCGGGCGTCCGTGGCAAAGTCGAGATCGGCCGGTACGGCCCCGGACACAGCGGATGCCGGCCTGCCGAGCAGGGCGTCCCGTACCGAACCACCGACGAGGTGAAGGAGGTAGCCGTTCGCGGTGAAGACGCGGCCAAGCTCATCGGCGGCCGGCGGCACCCTCAACAGCTCACTCACCACCCGTTCGGCCGAGTCTCGCGGATTGTCCAGACTGATCACTGACACACCTTCAGGTTACGGCCTCACCGCCGGTGATCCGGCACGTGGACCCGAAACAATGATCATGATTTCTCGGCGTCCANCCCTCGGCGTCCAACCGGGGAGGGCCTAGCGGAACCAAGCCGTAACCCCGGCGTTCCGGACAGGCGGGCCGGCTGGNCGCCGGGGGNNCGTACGATCAACCCATGCCGCCGCCGACCTCCACCACCGGTCGCGCGCCGTTGCGCCGGGCGGCGGAGTGGGTGCTGTTGACCCAGGTGACCGGCAGCCTCGCGTACGCCGATGAACGCCGCCTGATCCACGAGGTGCCCACCCTGCTGACTACGACCGCATGACCACACGACCGCATGACCACACGACCGCATCGACAGACTTCGGATGAGTGAGACAGGCTGTTCGGATGAGCGGGACAGGCTGTGACGATGCGTGAGAAGGGACCCGGGCGGCGCCGTCGTGGACCTCGTTGGGCGGCGATGCTCGCGGCGCTGGCCCTGTTCGCCGTGGCCGTGCCCGGGGTCTGCGCGGCCTCGGCTTCGGCTTCGGCCCCCGCGTCGGCCGGGGGAGTCCTCGTCGAACCGGTTACCCACCACGGTTCATCTACAAGAACACCACGATCTTCCGCATCTTCATCCACCGATAAATCGAATAATTTGCCATCTATCACTCCGGATAACACGGCAGCCAGGCCCGGTGGTTCGCCGAACCCGGTGACGATTGATCTGGATGAGGTAAGTCCCCCCACCCCGGGGGGCTCGACCATGCTCTCCGTCAGCGGCCAGCTCATCACCACGGTCGGGGAGCCGCTGGCCCACCTCTCCATGAGCCTGTGGATAGGCGCCAGGGTGACCTCACGCGGGCAGCTGGCCACCCTGACCGATGACCCGGCCACGGCGAGAACACGCAGCTACCGCCAGGTGGTCCTCGCGAACGGCGACGGCACCCAGCCGCTGGCCGCCCCGCCCACCCAGGGTGCCGCGCCCGTGCCCTTCCGGATCGCCACCGATCGCGCCGCGCTGGACCTGCCGCCGAGCCTGGGGGTGTACCCGATCCAGCTACGGATTACCGGCTCCGTCGGGGGCCGCGCCGTGGCACCGATCGGCGCGGCCTACACCTTCCTGGTCTGGGCGCCGAATCCGCAGCAGCCGAGGACGCCGATCGCAGCGGTCCTGCCGATCGCAGATCAGCCGCGCCTGCGCTCGGACGGCAGGCTGACCGACAACGCGCTCGCGGACGAGGTGAAGCCGGGCGGCCGGCTGTCCCGGCTGCTGACCGCCGCCGCGCCGCCGGTCACGCTCGCCGTCGATCCGACCCTGGTGCAGGCGCTGACCATCATGGCGCAGCCGGGCGGCTACGACTACGCCACCCCGGGCGGGCCCGTTCATGCGCAGGCGAACGCCGATGCGGCCCTTTTTCTCTCCGACATCGTGCGCTTCGCCGAGCACGGAGGCATGGTGTTCGCGCTGCCCTACGGGGATGCCGATCTGACCGCGCTCGTCCACGCCCGGAAGCTGGACACGATGAAGTACGCCGTCAAGACTGGCGAAGTTGTGCTGGCCCAACTGTTGGGGCGTGCCCCTCTACAGAAGGGCACCATCGCATACCCTGCCGACGGGTCGGCGGACGCCACCACCGTGGACGTACTGCGCCAGCTGGAGGTCGGGACCGTGATCCTCGATGACCAGCTGCTACCCCCCGCGACGAAGATCACCTATACTCCGTCAGCGACCGTCAGCCTCGCCACCTCGGCCGGACCGATCCAGGCGCTCGCGGCCGACCGCCGGCTCACCAGGATCGCAACCGCCTACACCGGGCTGCCCGACGGTCCCGACTTCGGGACGGCCCTGGCACGCCTGCGGGCCGAGCTCGGCATGATCACCGCCGAACGACCCGAGCAACGGTTCCAGGTCCTGGCGCTGCCCCGGGACTGGGATCCGCCGAGCGACTGGGCACGGTCGGTACTCGACACCCTCACCAGCGGCTACTCCATCTCGGTGGGACTCGACGCAGGTGCCGGGGGCCAGGGCCGGCCGGCCGACCGGCCGGGCCGGCTCGTCTACCCGGCCGAGGCACAGGCCCGCGAACTGCCGGCCAACTACCTCACCGCCGTCGAGGACGTCCTCGACGAGGTGCAGGCCCTGAGCCCCGTGCTGTGCCCACCCAGGCGCGGTCCCAGGTGCCAGCTGCAGCTCATCAACCCGATGAAGAACGCGCTTGTCACGGCGGCCTCCGCCGCGTGGCGGGGAGACCGCAGGGTTGACGGTGTGTCGTTGAGCCAGCAGGNGGACGGGGAGGCGTCCGCGATCCGCAACGGAATCCAGGTGGTGGCCTCCCGCAGCGTCAACCTGACGAGCAAACGTGGGCTGGTCCCGATCACCTTGGAGAACAACACCCAATACGAGGTCACTGTGGTGCTCGCCTTCTCTTCGACCAACCGGTCCCGGCTGCGCTCGCCAGCCCGGCAGACACTCCGCCTTCCCCCAGGGCAGAAGGCTCAGGTCGAGATCGGGATGGAGGCCGAAGGCGCGGGAACGTTTCCCCTCGAGATCCGCAAACTCAACCTCGACGGGCAGGCGCTGTCCAAGGAACCACCGAACCGGGTTCTCGTCCGATCCACCGTCTACGGCGCCATCGCGACCGCGATCACCATCGGTGCCATCGGCGTGCTGCTCCTGGCGGTCATCATCCGCCTGGCGCGACGGCTACGGGCCCGCCTGCGTGGGGCCGAGGACGACCTGGGTAGACCGGCGGGTCCGCACGAGGCTATGACCGGGCCGACTGCCCCGCTCTACCCGGTGAACCAGGTGAACCAGGTGAACCAGGTCGATCCGGTCGCCCCCGCCGGTCCGCTCACCCCCGCCGGTCCGCTCACCCCCGCCGCCTCGGTCTCGACCCGGCATAGTGGCGACGACGAGCGCGAAGCCGCCACCTCGACTACGACGACGCCGGTGGTACGGACGGCCGTCCGGCGCTATGACGACCAGGACCGAGACACCCTTCGCCACGGCCTCGACAGCCAGGAGGACACCGGCGACTCGGCGGCCACAGCTCCCTTCCGACGGCGACGGAGCGGCCCATGACGCCGGTCGAGGAGGAGGGCCGGCCTGGGGCCCGGCATCGCAGGGGTGCTACCGACCCCCGGCGTGATCGCGGTACCGGCGGTGGACCGTCGGACCGGGACCCACCCNATGTCGGGNACTGCGACGAGGACGGCTACCCGGCGGCCGAACGCCCGGCCCGGTTCCCCCCGGACCAGTCGTATCCCGGTTATCCCTGGCAGACCCGTCCGGAGCAGCCAGATCCGGACCGGGGACTCGCGCGCCGGCCCCGGCACTCCGAACGGGACCATCCGGAACGGGACCATCCTGTCGACCCGGACGGACGCCGTGGCGCGCCACGGTTCGACGCGCCACGGTTCGACGCGCCACGGTTCGACGCGCCACGCCATGAAGACCGGCGGCAGGGCGACCCACGGTACGACGGCGCGCGCTATGACGGCCCGCGCCACCCGGACCCGCGCCA
>NZ_JPHT01000001.1:129005-166537 GCF_000733325.1 Frankia sp. Allo2 | reverse complement strand
ATGACGGCCCGCGCCACCCGGACCCGCGCCATGACGATCCCGCGAGCTCCCGCGACGAGCGGTATCCGCGATCCGCAGACCGCCTCCCCGCTCCCGGCGCTCCGCGCATGACCGCCGGCGAGCAGACCCGGAAGCTTCCCGCCACGTCGGGCCCACCACCGCCGCCTCCCCATGTGCCGCCTCCGTCGGAAGGAGGNCCCCCGCCGGGGCCACGCATACCGGAACGATCGCAACGCGGCNCCCCGCCGCTGGACGACGGGCGGACGAGCCGGCTGCCGACCCCGCCCGGGGTCGGCCCTGTCATCCCCATCGGACGATCCTCATGGCGGGACACCCCAGACCGCCCAGAGCCTGCGGCGCGTCCGGAGCGACGCACCCGAGCCGACCGTTCCCGTCGGGACGGCGACGAGCGCCGTCGGCCGTCCTTGAGCGAGTCCAGGCCGACGGTGGCACTTCCTCGCAGCAACGTCCGCCGCATCCCCCCCGAACCGGCCCGACGAGACACCGGCACGGCGCCGCACGGCAGCACAACGGCGCGGCGCGACAGCACAACGGCGCGGCGCGGCAGCGCAACCATGCAGGCCGGCAGCCCGGCCGAGGCCGGGCCCGGCCTCGGCCGGGCCAGTGGAACCATGGCGATCGGCACGATCGTCTCCCGGGCATCCGGGTTCCTGCGGACCGTCGCGATCGCCGCGGCGATCGGGACCGGTGCGGTGAGCCAGGCCTACAACGTCGCCAACACCACGCCGAACATCCTCTACGACCTGCTCCTCGGCGGCGTCCTCACGAGCGTCGTGGTGCCGGTCATGGTCCGCACCGCGAAGGAGGATCCCGACGGGGGGGACGCGTTCGCGTCGTCGCTGCTCACACTCATGATCCTCGGCCTCGGGGCCGTCGTGGCAGTGGGCATGCTGATCGCCCCGTGGATCATCAGTCTCTACCTGCACGCCGGCTCCGACGAGCGGGCGCTCGCCGCCACGATGCTGCGGTGGTTCCTGCCGCAGATCGTCTTCTACGGGGTAGGCGCGACGATCGGGGCGATCCTCAACGTCAGACAGTCGTTCACCGCGCCCATGTTCGCCCCGATCCTGAACAACCTGCTGGTCATCGTCACCTGTCTGGGCTTCACCTATTTCATCGCGGGGCCGCGCCCGCCGGGTGTGGACGGGCCGAAGGCCATCACCGACACTCAGGTGACGGTGCTCTGCGCCGGGACGACGCTGGGCGTCGTCGTCATGACCCTCGCACTGCTCCCCTCGCTGCGCAAGGTCGGTTTCCACTACCGGCCGCGGTTGGACATGCGGCATCCCGAACTGCGCTCGACGGCCCGGCTGGCGGGGTGGACGCTGCTGTTCGTCGTGATCAGCCAGGCCGGCTATCTGGTGATCGTCAACCTGTCGACGGCGACGACCGCCTACACGATCTACACGTACGGATACCAGATCTTCCAGCTCCCGTACGCCATCATCGGCGTCTCGGTCATCACCGCGCTGTTGCCGAGGATGAGCGGGCACGCCGCCCAGGGGCGCAGCGACCTGGTGCGGGCCGACATCTCGATGGCAACCCGGATCACGATCACCGCGATCGTGCCCGCCGCCCTGTTCATCCTCGCCCTGGGCCGGCCGATCGCCGTCGCCGTGTTCCATCACGGCGCGACCGGCTACGGCGACGCTGTGGACATCGGCGACACCCTCAGCGCCTTCGCCCTGGCCCTCGTGCCGTTCTCTCTGTTCCAGGTGCAGCTACGGGTGTTCTACGCCTACCAGGACAGTCGCACCCCGGCCCTGGTCAACATCGGGGTCGTGGCGGTGAACGTCATCGGTGCCCTGGTCCTCACNGTGGTCGTGCCCGAGGAGCACCGGGCCGTCGCGCTGGCGCTCTCCTTCGCCACCGCCTACCTGATGGGCCTCGCTGCGACGAGCGCCCTGTTGCACCGGCGGCTCGGGGGAATCGATGGCAATCGCACCGTGCGGGTCATCACCCGGGTTGCGATCTCGGCCGGGATCGGCGCCGTCCTCGCGTCGCTTCTCGCCCGAGGTGTCCGCGCGGTCGTGGGTGAGGGGTGGCTTGGTTCCGGGATCGCGGTGGTGCTCGCCGCGGCCGTGGGAGGCGGGCTCTTCCTCGCGGTCGGCACCCGGACGGGGATACACGAGATCAACGCCCTGCTGGCGGAGGTGAACGGACGACTCGGCGGCCGGCTGCCCCGACCGCCGGGACGGTCATCGCAACGCGACTGACCGGCGGNGATGGCACCTACGGGCCAGCCGAGACGATCCCGCCGGCACCAGGAAGATCCTCGTCGTCGTTGCTCTCGGGGCATCCTCGCACGTCACCGGAAGAATCGGCTCGCCGATCGTCACAGTCGGTACACATGGGCGGGTTGTCCCAAGACATTCGCGAGATCCTCCTGACCTCCTCGTACACTGGACACGCTGTGCGCGGGCCCCACCCAACGTCGCCGGTGAACCAGGCGCAGCCTCCCGCTCGTCGCTTCGTTCATCGAGGCGGCTGGTCAGAGCGACGGAGGGTACCCGGGTGTCCGCCTACGGTGGCGGCACGCTGGGCGGAACCCCTGCCCGGGTGAGGTAGGGAAGCCGACGGCGGATTATGGACGCCGGGCCCGTGGACGACGGAGGCGCTGTGGTCGACGGAAGCAACCGACCGCAGGCCGGGGACGTCGATAACGACGTGAACCCGAACGCGCCCGGAGTCCGGGGTGCGACNCCGCCCNCCGGCNCCGCCATCCTCGCCGAGTCCGTGCTCGACCGCCGCTACCGTCTACTCTCCGCATTGACGACCCGTGGGCCCGTCACCCTCTGGCGAGGCGACGACAAGGTGCTCGCCCGACCGGTGGCGGTGCGCATCGTCGAGCACGGCCCCGCGTCCGCGGGCGGCGGCGGGCCGGTCACGGATCCGGCGCAGGAGCAGGCGGCCCGTCGGCTTCTCACCGCGGCGATCAACTCCGGTCGGCTGGTGCATCCCGGGGCCGCCTCGACCTACGACGCCACCACTACCACGGCCGAGTCCCGACGCATCTCCTACGTCGTCTCGGAATGGGTGGACGGCAAAACGCTGCGTCAGCTTTCCACCGACGGGCCGCTACGCCCGGAGCAGGCCGGCGCCGTGGTGCTCGCAGCGGCCCGAGTCATCGCCGCGGCACACGAGCGCGGCATCCATCACGGTGACCTGAACCCCGGTGACGTCATCGTCTCCAGCCACGGCACCGTCAAGGTCATCGACCTGGAGATCGGCGGGGNGCTCGCGGAACTCGACGGTTCCCTCCCCGCGACGGAGCTCGACGGGCACGGCAGGCAGCCCGACCAGAGTGGGATCGGCGGGGACGACGGNTCCGGCCCAGGCACGGCCGACCGCGCGGGCGGCGGCTCCGACGCCACGGCGGTGAATCCCGACCTGATCGCCGCGGCCGACGTCCGGGCGCTCGGTGGCCTGCTGTATGCCGGGCTCACCGGTTACTGGCCCCTTGGCGGGGACCACGGTCTGCCCACCGCACCCACCTCGGGCGGCCGGCTGCGGACTCCCCGACAGGTCGCCTCGTCAGTTCCGCGTGATCTCGACGCCATCACCATGGCCACCCTCGGCGACGACCGGGTCGGAGCGCCCATCACCACGGCGGCCGACCTGGTCGAGGAGCTGGAGTCGATCAACCCGGTGGACGCCGTGCTCGACACCGGGTTGATGAGCCTAAGCGACGCCCCGCCCAGCACCGAGGCGATGGATGTGGACGCCTTCGCCTCCTCGGACTACCTCGCGCCGGGGAATTACCCGGCGCAGGGCCGCTATGCCGACACGGCCGGCTACCCCGGCCCCGCCCAGGCCCGGGACGCCCGGTACGCCCGGTACGACACCCGGGTGGAAGGCCCCCGCGGGTCGCGCGCTGGCGGGACCGGCTACGGCCGCGGCGGATACGACGACCGCGGCGGATACGACGACCGCGGCGGATACGACGACCGCGGCGGATACGACGACCGCGGCGGATACGACGACCGCGGCTATCCCGCCGGGGGTGGCGGTTACCCGGCGGGATCCGACCGCTACCCGCCTGGTTCCGGCCCGAAGCGCCGCGGCGGGCCGTCGCTGGGACGGGCCGTGCCGTGGATCGCTCTGGTGGTGGTCGTCGCGATCGCGGTGGTCGCCGTGATCGCCCTGCGTGACGACGGCGGAAAGAACAACACCCCCAAACCCGGCACCTCGACCACGGTGCCGGCAACCCCCACCGGAACCATCCTCAAGCCGAGCAGCACGGACTCCTTCGACCCGCTCGCACCTGCGGGTGAACCCAAAACCGAGAAACCGGCGGATGTCGGCAAGGCATTCGACGGGAACACGTCGACGGAGTGGACGACGAGCAACTACACCAGCGCGACGTTCGGCAACCTCAAGTCGGGTGTCGGGCTGCGCATGGCGTTTCCGCAGAAGATCCTGCCCACCTCGGTCACCGTGACGGTCGGCAGCCTGGGTCCGGTGTCGTTCGAGCTGCGCAGCGGCGACAGGCTGTCGGATTCGCTCGACGGCTTCGACCGCGTGGTCGCCCAGAAGTCAGGCGCCAGCGGCACGGTGGTCCTGCCGATGTCGTCGGACGTGAACCCCTCGCAGTACTGGGTGCTGTGGCTGACCTCGCTGCCGTCGAACGCCGGGCAGTACCGCGGGTCGATCGCGGAGATCACGTTCCGGTCCTGACGGGAGGACAGTAGGAGTCGCGGTCCACCCGCCGAGGTCCTGGTGACCGCCCCCGACGCCGAGCTGGACCGCGCCGCCGTACCGCCCGCCCGACGCTGCCCATGACGACTACCCCGAAAGGCCATATTCGTGATCCGGCCGATCCCGGCGAGTGCGTCGCCGAGCATGACCCGCCCCTGGGCGTCGAGGAGGCGCTTGACTGGCTGACGCCCGGGTTGCGGACCGCCGTGGCGCTGGTGGACGTGGCAGGGGACCCGTCGCCGAGGCGGCGGGGCTGCCGGGAGTTCCGGTCGGGACGGTGAAAAGCCGGCGCTCGCGCGGCCGCGCGCAGCTCGCCGTCCTGCTGGATCCCCCCGGCCAGGGAACCCGGCGGCTTCGCCCACCGTCTCAGAAGGAAGACACCAGGATGCGGCGGGCTCACCGGGGCGGCAGCCCGTTACCCGAGGTCGGCCCGTCGGCCGCGGCCCCGCGGGCGCGGCCGACGCCATCCGGATCTGCCGAAGGAGGNGATCAGCAATGGCGACTGAGCCTGCGGGGGACCGACGTCAACCGGCGGCTCCCTCCGGTCCCTTCCCGGCGGGTCGCCGCTTGCGCACGCACGGGCATCACCCGGACGCCGAGCTGCTGGACGCCTTCACGGACGGAGAGCCGCTCCCCCGCTCCGTCCGCGAGCATATCGAGGGCTGCGTCTCATGCCAGGAGTCGATGGTCGCCCTGCGCAGGGTCCGTACGGACCTCTCCCGCCTGGCGACCCTGACGATGCCCGGCGAGGTGGCCGAACGCCTCCAGGCTGCGCTGGCGGCCCACGCACCTGCTCCCTCTCGGCCGGGACCGGGCCGGAACCCGGCCGCGCCGACCGGTCCGGGGCCCGCGAGCTCCGGCTTCGTCGGCACCGCGGGAGCCGCCGGGGTCACCGGCACGGAACCCCTCATGGGGGATACCGAGGCCGTCCACACCGATACGGGGGATGACACGGGGCGTGCCGGTGCCGTAGGCGCTGGCACCGGTGGGCGGGCGGCGAGTGGCAACGGGCCAAGGCGACCCGGCCGAGGTCAGGCGGGGGCTGGGCTCACAGACCGTCAGCCGGCCTGGCACCGGGATCCGCGGAGCCGTCCGGGTACTCCAGGTACGCCGGGTACTCCAGGTACGCCGGGTGCGCGCCCCCGACGGGACTGGGTGTCCATCGTGGCGGTCTGCATCGCCTTCATCACCTTCGGAGCAGCGATCTTCGTGTACCACGGTCTGCGGAGCGCCAACGTCGATCACAGGGTGGCGGCGTCCAACCCCGTGGACAGCTCCGGCCCGGCCGGCGGCTCGGTGGTGGCCGAATACGGCTCCGCCAGCTCCGTTCCCCTTACCGTGATGGCGCTCTCGCAGACGAGCGTCGCTCCCTCGGACGTCGTGCGGCACGGCCGGGAACTGCTGGCCGGCCGGATCCCAGGGTCCGCGGCGCTGCCGCTCGTGCCGTCCGCGCCCGCGGCGGCCGGCCGCACGACGACCCCTGCGACGGTGGACGTCGACCGGTTGCGCTCGGTGCTGGACACCCCTGACCTGCGTCCGTGCTACCAGAGCCTGACGGCGCAGACGGGTGGCACAATCCTCGCTGTCGACCGCGTCGTCTACAACGACCAGCCGGCGCTGTTGATCGTGCTCTCCGTGCCCATGCAACCGGCGGTGGCCAGGGTGCTGGTCGTCGACGCCCACTGCGGCGTCACCACCGTCTCCACCGCGCCGTGGTACAGCGTGTCCACGCTGCGGCATTGAGGTGGTGGTTGACGCATCGCGGGGCCGGGAGCCCAGCCGTGGCGCGCACCGGTGGCGGGCGCGGATGGAATCAGATGCCCGCGGAGACGGTTGTCGCTGTCGGACACCGTCTCCATGGACGGACCGATGAACGAGGAACTCGGATGAAGCCGGGGCGACAGGTACCGGCGAGGGCCCACCCGGCTCACAGGGATCCCGTAGCGTGAAAGGAGCGGGTGTGACAGCCCAGGAGGACGGCCAGGATGTCACCGGCCGCAGCAGCCAGCCCGACGGCGATGACGACATACGCGATGTCGTCATCGTCGGTTCGGGCCCGGCAGGGTACACGGCCGCTGTCTACACCGCCCGGGCCAACCTACGGCCACTCGTGTTCGAGGGCGCGGTATCGGCCGGCGGAGCGCTCATGAACACCACCGAGGTGGAGAACTTTCCTGGGTTTCCGGACGGCATCCAGGGTCCGGAGCTGATGGAGAACCTGCGACGGCAGGCGGAGCGGTTCGGAGCCGAGCTGGTGGCCGACGACGTGACCGAGCTCGNCCTCGCGGCGAACCCAAAGGTCGTCAAGATCGAGGACAGGACCTACCTCGCCCGCACGGTCATCGTCGCCACCGGTTCGGCCTACCGCATGCTCGGCGTCGAGCACGAGGAGCGGTTGCTCGGCCGCGGGGTCTCCGCCTGTGCGACCTGCGACGGCTTCTTCTTCCGGGATCAGGACATCGCGGTGGTTGGCGGGGGCGACTCGGCGATGGAGGAGGCGACCTTCCTGACCCGCTTCGCCCGCTCGGTGACGGTGATCCACCGGCGGGACAAACTCCGGGCCAGCGCGATCATGCAGGAGCGGGCCTTCGCCAACGAGAAGATCCGGTTCCGGTGGAACGCCGAGGTCACCGAGCTCCTGGGCGCGGACAAGCTCACCGGCGTCCGGCTGCGCGACACCGTCACCGGTGAAGCGAAGGATCTTCCGGTCACCGGACTGTTCGTCGCTATCGGTCACCTTCCGCGTACCGAACTCGTCCGTGGTCAGCTCGACCTCGACGACGCCGGCTACATCTCGGTCGCGCACCCGACCACGAAGACGAACCTGGACGGGGTCTTCGCCTGTGGCGACGTGGTCGACCACACCTACCGCCAGGCCATCACCGCAGCCGGCACGGGCTGCGCCGCCGCGCTCGACGCGGAGCGCTTCATCGCCGCCGGGGAGGGTCCGGGCGAGGTGACCACCGTGGCTCCCCGGGTCGTGACCCCGACGCCGCAACCCGCCTGATCCGGGCATCTGTCCGGGCGGCCGATCAGGCGGCGCCGGAGCAGGCCCGCCCGACCCGGCTGTCCGAAGGCCGTTCGGGCGCCGTCCGCGGGCCACCACCGGCCTGTTGATCGCCTACCCGTCCACCAAAAGATCATCCATCAGGGAGAACAACATGGCAGGTTCCACCACCCCCGTGACCGACAGCACCTTCGTGACCGAGGTGCTGGAGAGCGACAAGCCGGTCCTGGTGGACTTCTGGGCCGAGTGGTGCGGCCCTTGCAAGATGGTCGCACCCGTCTTGGAGGAGATCGCCAAGGAGCATGGCGAGAAGCTCCGGGTCGTCAAGCTGAACATCGACGAGAACCCGGAGACCGCCCGGAACTACCAGATCATGTCGATCCCGACCATGGCTGTGTTCGTCAAGGGCGTGATCGACAAGAGCNTCGTCGGCGCGAAGCCGAAGGCCGCCCTGCTGCGTGACCTCTCGGTCTACATCTGATCTCGTCACGCGGTCGTTCCACCGTCGGCCCGCCGGGTGTGATCCCGGCGGGCCGACGTCGTTCCCGGACCGGTCCGCGCCGGTTCGCCCACGACAACCGGATACCACGTGCGGACCGGGAACTTTCTCCCGCCGTCACGAGCATCGGGGGAGTATCACGGCGGCCCGGTCACGCACGGTCAATACTGGAGGATTCGGTTCGCGGCCGGTCGAGACCGCACGGGCATGCCCTAGGCTTGAGATTCAGCAATCGGCCGTCGGCGCATCATTCGTCGACGCGGTGGCCCCGACCATCGGGTTTCGCCAGGGGCACCGGGTTTCGCCAGGGGCACATTGGGCAGGCGAGCTGAAAGGTATGCATCGGTGAAGCTGCTGCGTCTGGGAGACCAAGGTTCCGCCGTTGCCGAGGTTCGGGCGGCCCTGACCTATCTTGGTTTTCTTCCCGTGACGCCCCGGCAGAGCCGGGATCCGGCCGGCCCAGGTAAGGGTGACCCAGGTAAGAGCGCTCCGGATAAGAGCGCCCCGGATAGAGGTGTTACCTCCGCCGCGGAACCGTCCCAGGGCACGCGGGTCCCGGCTGTCGACGGTACTCTCGGCGGTGTTCCGGCCGAGCCGGCCGAGCCGGCCGATCGGTTCGACCGAGATCTCGACAACGCGCTGCGCGCCTTTCAGCAGAGCCGGGGGCTGTCCGCCGACGGGATACTCGGTCCGGACACGGCGCGTGCCTTGGAGGAGGCACGCCACAAGCTCGGCGACCGTCTGCTCTACCACAGCCCCGCGTACCCTTTTGTCGGCGATGACGTGGCGGCGCTCCAGGAACGCCTGTTCAACATGGGTTTCGACGTCGGCCGCACGGATGGGATCTTCGGGCCACGCACCGAGTCCGCGGTCCGCGACTTCCAGCGCAACCGGGGTCTCGATCCGGACGGCCAATGCGGGCCACACACCCTGCGCGAGCTCAAACGCCTGCAGCGCACGGTCACTGGTGGCCGGCCCGACATGCTGCGGGAGTCCGTCCGGCTGTTGGCCCACGGCTCCTCGCTGCTCGGAGTCGTCGTCGCCATCGATCCCGGCCACGGTGGCGACGATCCGGGCATCGTCCGCGGCAACCTGTGCGAACGGGATCTCATGGCCGACCTCGCCGCTCGGATGTCCACGCGGCTACTCGACTCGGGCCTGCGGGCGCACCTCATCCACGGCCTGGACGAGTCCCCCAGCGAGGAGGAGCGGGCCGCGCGGGCGAACGAGCTCGAAGCGGATCTCCTGATCTCGCTGCACGCCGACAGCAGTCCATCCCCGCGCGCCCAGGGGGTGTCGGCCTACTACTACGGCAACGCGCGCGGGTCGTCCGCCGTGGGTGAGCGCTTCGCCCAGCTCGTCCACCGTGAGATCGTCTCCCGGACCGACATGCTGGACTGCCGCACCCATCCGAAGGTCTGGAGCCTGCTTCGGCGGACCCGGATGCCGGCCGTACGGCTCGACCTCGGATATCTGACAAACGAACATGACGCCAAGGCCCTTGGCTCCACCGCATTCCGGGCAACCGTCGCCGAGGCGGTGCTCGCCGCAGCCCAACGACTCTTTCNCCCNCCCGAGCAGGACGCGCCGACGGGCCAGCTTCACGTCCCCCGCCTCGCCAGCCGCACCTGACCGGCCACCAAGGCGTTCCATCGACAAGGCTGACGTTTCACGTGAAACGAGGCCGGTGCGTCGATGGGGAAGATTCATGCTCGGCAGCCTAGGCTGATTCCGTGACAGCCTCCGCATCCGTCGACGTTGACCTCGGCGGCCGGAGGCCCGGTAGCCGACCCATGGAGCGCCTTTTCGATGAGCCGTCGCATCGCGAACATCACCCTGGACAACATCGACGATCTCCCTCTACCCTGCCGCCGCTGCGTCTTCTGGGAGCTCGATCCGGTGGCCCGGAGCCGCGCGGAGGAGGCCGGCGGCACCGACCTCGAGAAGGAGGCGTGGGTTTCCCTGGCTCTCCTGGAATGGGGAAGTTGCGGAAAGATCGCCTATATCGACAACGTCCCGGCCGGATTCGTGATGTTCGCTCCGCCGGCCTACGTGCCTCGATCGGTGGCCTTTCCCACCAGCCCGGTCTCACCGGACGCGGTGCTGCTCATGACAGCGTCGATCGTCAATGAGTTCACCGGACAGGGGCTGGGGCGGATCCTCGTCCAGTCCGTCGCCAAGGACGTCATCCGCCGCGGCTTCAAGGCGGTGGAAGCGTTCGGTGACCTCCAGAACTCGGGTACCCGCTGCATCCTGCCCGCCGACTATCTCCTCGCGGTCGGTTTCAAGACGGTCCGGCCCCATCATCGATGGCCGCGGCTGCGGCTAGAGGTGAAGAACGCGGTGAGCTGGCGAGAGGACGTCGAGGTCGCCCTGGAACGTCTGCTGGGATCGATGACGCCGGAGGGCATGCTGCGCAAGGTCAGCCAGGCCGGCAATCTGGCCTGAGCACGGCGATCTGCCCTGAGCACGGCGATCTGCCCTGAGCACGGCGATCTGGCCTGAGCACGGCGATCTGCCCTGAGCACGGCGATCTGGCCTGAGCACGGCGATGGCCCGGCACTCGGCGGGCAATCGGCAGACATGCGCGCGGCCACCCGGGGGAGTCCGGCACAGCCCTGGGACCGCGCGATCCGCGTCCGGCTCAAGAAGCCCAGAGAGCCCCGAGCGAACCCCGAGCCGGACGCCTAGTCCAACAAGCCGTCGACCGAGGCCGACGGCGACATCACGGCGACGATCCGCTCCAGATCCTCGATCGAGGCGAACTCGACCGTGATCTTCCCCTTACTGCGGCCCATGTCCACCTTCACGCGGGTCTCGAAGCGATCCGAGAGGCGGTCGGCGAGCCTCACCAGGGCCGGTGAGGCGGCCCCTGGTGCCCGCGACGCCCGCTTACGCGGGGCCTCGTCGTCCAGTGCCACGATCTCCTCGACGGCCCGCACCGAGAGACCTTCCGCGACGATGCGGGTGGCGAGCCGGTCCTGGGCGTCCGGATCCTGTAGCGAGAGCAGCGCGNGGGCATGNCCCGCCGACAGCACGCCGGCCGCCACCCGCCTTTGTACCGCGGGCGAGAGCCCGAGCAGCCGGATCATGTTGGTGACATGCGACCGGGACCGCCCGAGCCGACTGGCCAGTTCCTCGTGCGTCGCCCCGAAGTCGCGGAGCAGCTGTTCGTACGCCGCAGCCTCCTCCAGCGGGTTGAGCTGCTGGCGGTGGAGGTTCTCCAGCAGCGCGTCGCGCAGCATGGCGTCGTCCGCGGTCTCCCGCACGATGGCGGGAATCCGGGGAAGCTTGGCGATCTTCGATGCACGCCACCGGCGTTCACCCATGACGAGCTCGTAGCGCTCGGGGGCCACCTCGCGTACCACGATCGGCTGGAGCAGCCCGACCTCGCGGAGGCTCGCCGCCAGCTCTTCGAGGGCGTCCTCATCGAAGTGAGTCCTGGGCTGGCGCGGGTTCGGGCTGACCGACTCGACGGGGATCTCGCGGAAGGTCGCCCCGTGTACGGGCAGCGGCCCGGTGCCGTCGCCGGAGCCGCGATTCGTCCCCCGGCCGCCGTAGCCACTGGCGTAGTCGGCGTAGTCAGCGTAGTCAGCCGAGGCGGTGCCCGCCTGACCGTCGAGGGGAGGAGGAGCAACCGGGATGAGTGCCCCCAGCCCTCGCCCCAGACCACTGCGCCGAGCACTCATCACGCCGCTCCATTCGAGTCCCGACCCCGTTCCGCGAGTTCGCGCGCCGCGGCCAGATAGGACAGCGAGCCGCGCGACGTCGGATCGTACGTCAGCGCGGACTGCCCATAGCTCGGCGCCTCCGCCAGACGCACGTTCCGGGGGATGGTAGTGGACAGCACCCGGTCCCCGAAGTGTTCCTTGACCTCATGGACGACCTGGTCGGCCAGTCTGGTCCGGGAGTCGTACATCGTGAGCAGGATGGTCGACAGACGCAGCTCCTGGTTCAGGTGCGCCTGCACCAGTTCCACGTTGCGCAGCAACATGCCGAGGCCCTCCAGCGCGTAGTACTCGCACTGGATCGGGATGAGCAGCTCACGGGCGGCCACGAGGGCGTTGACGGTCAGCAGCCCAAGAGAGGGCGGGCAGTCGATGAAAACATAGTCGACGTCCCGTTGCATGCTCGCGATGGCCCGCCGAAGCCGATTCTCCCGCGCCACCAGCGACACCAGCTCGATCTCCGCGCCGGCAAGATCGATCGTTGCGGGCGCGCAGAACAGCCCCGACGCCTCGGCGGACTTCACGATGACCTCGTCGAGGGGCCGATCCCCCACCAGAACCTCGTAGATCGAGGGGACCCCGGAGTGATGGTTGACGCCGAGCGCCGTCGAGGCATTGCCCTGCGGGTCAAGATCGATCACCAGGACCCGGGAGCCATGAGATGCCAGCGCCGCCGCCAGGTTGACCGTCGTCGTCGTCTTCCCCACACCGCCCTTCTGGTTGGCGACCGAGATGATGCGCCGCCGGGTGGGGCGAGGGAATGGTTGTCGTCGTTCTACCGCCAGTGCTTCCACTGCTGCTGCCGCCGCCGCTCCGATCGGGGTCGAGGGATCGAGCAGGTCCAGTGCGGGGAGCGCGGAGTCATAGCCCCGCAAGCCCCCACTCCTGGTCCCACCCTGGCCCGCCGACGCTGTTTCACGTGGAACGAGACTGTCCACGTGTCGGCTGGTCACGACCGACCTCCCGTGATCGGAGTGAATCCCGTGACGTCCGTCTGACCTGTCTGCCATCGTGCCGCTCACCGTCGCCGCGCCCTCCCCTGCTCTCGGCCCGGGTGCGCTGGGATGAACGTACGGCCCGGAGGACACGGGCGGGTTCCTCCNCCCGCCCCTCCCCGCACCTCACGACATCCACGGGATGCCAACCCTGAGTTCCGAGACCGCTGCGCGCGTCCTGCAGTTCCTCCAGGATCCGTGAACCGCGCATCGCCAGCATGACACCACCTGGTCGTAGCATCGGAAAGAGGATTGCGCCCAGCCGCTCCAGGGGAGCGACCGCGCGGGCTACGGCTATCCCGAATCTACGACCGTCCGGGCCGATTCCGGCATCTGGCGCGCGGCCACGTACCACAGAAATCTGGTCCTCCAGGCCTATGGTCGCCACAACCTCGTGCAGGAATCGGCACCGGCGTTCCATCGGCTCGAGCAGCACCACCCGCAGATCCGGGCGGGCGAGCGCCAGCGGGATACCCGGCAGCCCCGCGCCGCTGCCGACGTCCACGACATCGGCCTGCACCGGGACCACGTCGGCCAGGACCGCGCAGTTGAGTACGTGGCGGTCCCAGAGCCGGTCAGTCTCACGCGGACCGATCAGCCCGCGTTCGACCCCGTCGGTCGCCAGCAACTCGACGTAGCGCGCCGCGGATCCGGTCCGCGTGCCGAAAATCTCCACCGCGACGGGGGGCACCTCGGGGGCATCCGGGAGACCCGTCATGGCCGGATCCTCCGCCGTGCCGTGTGACCAGCCCGCGCCGGCCGGGCCGCCT
This sequence comes from Frankia sp. Allo2, assembly GCF_000733325.1. Lineage (NCBI taxonomy): Bacteria > Bacillati > Actinomycetota > Actinomycetes > Frankiales > Frankiaceae > Frankia > Frankia sp. Allo2. The sequence continues at coordinate 152,819 of NZ_JPHT01000001.1, read as the reverse complement.
GCGTCACCTCGACCGGCCACAGCATCGAGCCGAGCCGGGTTGGGACCGTGGGCATCACCAGGTGACCGCCGGCAGCGGGTGGGTGGAAGACCGGATCCGTGGACCCGGCCGGACAGGACCAGAAGGCCGGACAGGACGAGAAGGCCGGACAGGACGAGGAAGTCAGAAGACCGCGCACCCGACAAGCATCCCCGCCGGCCTCGACATGCTCCCGCCGCCACCCCCCCCCCCGCGGGAGGCACGGTTCCGGCCCGGGGACGGATGTCAGGTCGTCCGGTAGGACACCACGGTCCGCCGCGGCCGATCGAGTCGCGGGGCGGCGCCGGCGCAGCGATCGAAGACGGTCAGCGTTCCGGTGAGGGGGAACTGCCAGCCACGGCCGGCGCACCACCCCGCCCGGGGCAGCGCGGCCAGGTCGGGCGCGAGCGCCGGCCGCTCCGCGTCGAAGAGGAAGACGAGCAGCCGGGTCGGCGGGACCCGGCGGTTCGCCAGCTCGCCGACCAGGGAGGTACCCGCAGCGCCGAAGAAGATCGTGTCCTGCCGTGGTACCCGGGCCGGTACCCGCCCGGCGCCGGCGCTGGGGAGAGCTGCCGGCTCACGCGCCGGGTCGTCACTCGCCTCCATCGCGTACAGCCAGCCAGGCCGGGCGAGGCGACCCCCGACCACCACCAGGTCTCCCGGGCGGTGCAGCTGCCGGGCCGCGATGGCCGCGTCGACCATCCGATCGAGGCCACGAGTCCGGTGCCGATGATCCCAGAGCTGCCCGCTTCCCGACAGCGAGGTTCCCAGGAGCGGGACACCAAGCAAGATGATCATTGCGAGGCCGGCCAACGGCAGCACGGCGGTCGGAGAAATCGTGTTCGCGCTGGCGCTCGACGTCGGCGAGACACCGGAAACATCCAATCGTGACCGCTTGGTTACGGTTCCTCCGGTAGGGAGGGTCGGGGTCGCGGCCATCGGTGCCGGTACGGCCGGCTGAGGCCCGGCGGCGGGGATACGAGGTCGCACCGCCGCCACGAACAGGGCCACCAGCCGCCGGGTGCCCACCACGATCACAACGACGATCAGTGGCACGACGAAGAGGTTGGTCCGGGTCGGCCCGAACGGCCAGTACCGCGCGGCGCTCGCTCCCAGCATCAGCACCTGGGCTCCGCCGAGCGCGGTGAGGAGCAGCCTGCCGTCCGGTCGTCGCGCCAGCACGAGGACGCCGGTCAGGCCGGCGATCGACACCGCCACGGCGAGCAGCACCGAGACAACCGGTCCCCCGGGCACCGTCGCATGGATGAGGCTCGGGTCGAACCGGTCGATGCCGGGCGGCATACCGGTAATGAAGGCTCGCATCTGATCGACGATGAAGCGTACGGCCTCGACCGGCCCACGACCGGCAATGAACTGGCGATCCCAGTAGTCGCCGCGACGCTGACTGGACTGGTGCCCGATGAAGAACACGGTGTGTGCCACGCTGATGGCGACCGCGGGCAGGCATTCCACCAGTCGCCAGCGCCGCGCCGGACCGCGCCATACCTCCGCGGTCGCCAACGGCAGCACCAGAAAGATCCCGGGCACGGCGGTCAGGGCCAACAGGCCCGCCGCGGTGCGTCGCAGGAGCCGGGCACGGGAGAACCCGCCGGTGACAGGTGCAGGCCACGGGGACAGCGAGGGCCGCGGAGATGATCCGGTCGACCAGGCGAGGACGATGCAGACAGCGGCCAGCGCCTCGACGGAATACGGCTTGAGTTGGGTCGCGAGATCCAAGAAGGTCACGTTCAGGCACAGCCAGCACGTGGCGAACACCGCCGCGACCAGGCCGGTGAAACGGCGGGNGAGCAGGACGATCGCGGCGCCGAGCAAGGGCACGGCAAGATACCCGGGAAGCCGGAGCGACCAGCTGTGCCAGCCGAGGAGCTCGCCGGCCACCCGGGTCAGGCCGAACCAACCCAGCGCCGAGGGGGTGTTGGCGACGGTCAGCTCCGGCCAGAACGAGGACGCCGGTTCGCTGACGAAGTGGGCGCGCCAGATCTCGTCGTACCAGAAGGGTCTGGTCAGATAGGCATGCAGAACGCCGAGCACGGCCGCCAAGCCGACACCCACGGCGGCGGCCAGCACGAGGGAACGCGTCGGCNGGCGCCGACCCGCCATCGGTCGGCGCCGGTCAGCCGAGAAGGATGACTACCCGGCGGCCGGGTTCCTCGCCCTCGGACTCGCTGTGCACGCCGTCGATCCCGGCGACGGTGTCGTGCACCACCTTGCGCTCGAACGGCGTCATGGGAGCCAGCTTCTCCGGCTCACCGCGCGTGATGGCACGCGACGCCGCGGCGATCGCGATCTTGCGTAGCTCGACCCGCCGCCGGGCGCGATGGCCGCCGACGTCGAGCATGAGACGGCTGCGGGTGCCCGTCTTCTGGAGCACCGCGAGCCTGGTCAGTTCCTGCAACGCCTCCAGCGTCTCGCCGCCCGCCCCGATGAGCTTGTCCAGCCCCTCGCCCACCACGGCGACGACGGCGCGGCCGCTCTCGACGTCGAGGTCGAGGTCACCGTCCATGTCGACGATGTCGAGCAGACCCTCGATGTAGTCGGCGGCGATCTCGCCTTCCAACTCGAGATCGGACAGACGCCGATCCTCCGTGCCGGCGGTCTCGTCCGAGGAAGCGTGCTCGTCGGAGGCTCCGGCTCCATCCACAGCCAGTTCAGGTGCCGAACCGGTCATCAGCGACTCTCCAGGGGAACGGGGACAGCGGAGCAGAGATTACGGGATGCCGCCACTCGATGACGAAATCGGGTCGGCAGCCTGCCTGCCGGTCGGTCGGGAACGGCGTCTCCCGGATCAACGCCGCCCACCGGGCCGCTTGCTCTTGCCGCGCCGTTTCGCGGGTCGGGAGCCGCCGACCTGGCGCCGCACTCCGGCGGGTACGGGTGCCGGCCGGGGCGTGCTCTCCCCGTCGGAGGGCGCCGTCGGCCCGCTCGCCGCGCTCTGCCCGGCATTCTTGCCCGGGGCGTTCCTGCGGCCCGCCGCGCTGGTCTTCGCCTCCGCGCTGCGCCCCGTGGATGCGGCCGTGGTAGCGGCGACGCCGTTGTCCGAGACGCCGTTGTCCGAGACGCCACCGCCCGAGACGCCGTTGGCCCCGGGACCGCCCGGCGCCCCCGCCTTACCGCTCTTCGGGGTCGTCGCCGCTTTCGGGGTCGTCGTGGTACGGCTCGCGGTCGAGGTGCCGTTACGGGACCGGGTGCCGGGGGGAGCCGTCGAGGACGTCCGACCGGCCGCCGCGGCACCGGAATCGCCGCCCTTGGTCGGGGTCACCGAGGCGGACCGGGGGCGGTTCTTCGACTTCGCCCCGGCTCGGACACCGGGAGCCGGCCGAGCGGGGGTGACGGCACCGCCGGCGGCCGGACGGGCACCGGGCAGCCGGCCGTTCGCATCCGCGGGCTTGATCGGCGGCATCTTCTTCATGATGAAGAACTGCTGGCCCATGCTCCACAGGTTGGTGGTGAGCCAGTACAGCAGCACAGCGATCGGGAAACGGAAACCAAAGAAGGCGAGCATCAGCGGGGAGCCATAGAGCAGCGCCTTCTGCACCATCGCCTGCTGCGGGTCGAGCGGCCCGGTGCGGGCCATGATCTGGCGCTGCGTGAGGAAGGTCGTAAGACCCATCAGCACGATCAGGACGATCGCGAGAATCCTGACGTGCGTGCTGTCGACGCCGAGGAAGTGCGAGAAATCGCCATCGGAGGTGAACTTGCTCGCCAGCGAGATGCCGAACACCTTGGCCGAGGCGATCTGCTCCACCTGGTCTGCGGAGAGCCCGACCCGGGGACGCCAGACCAGCGAGTGGTTCGGACCCTCGTTCATCGGCGCCAGGTGGGTGAACACGTGGAACAGCGAGATGAACAGCGGGATCTGGAGGAAGATCGGGAGGCAGCCGAGGAGCGGGTTTCCGTGCTCCCGCTGCAGCGCCATCATCTCCTGCTGCATGCGGGGTTTGTCGTGCCCATGCTTCTCCCGGATCTCCTTGATCCGGGGCTGCATCATCTGCATCGTCCGCTGCGACTTCACCTGCTTGACGAACAGCGGGAAGATCAGAATACGGACGCAGACGACCAGCAGGACGACCGAAAAGGCCCAGGAGAAGANACTGTCAGCACCAAAGATCGGCGCAAATCCCCGGTGAAAGAAGACGATCGCGTTCGCCGCGAGGTGGTATAGGGGATCCAACAACGGTCTGACTCCTCACACCCACGGTCCACGACCGGAACCGACGATCTCGGCCCGCATCCCCTGACTGGGAGACGGGGGACCATGCCTGTGGACGGGCGGTACGGCGACGGCCGGATCGCCCGCGCTCCGACCGTCGGGAGGCCCGCCGGGGTCGGCCGTCGCGCCCCTGGGTCTCCGAACGATTCCCGGACCCGGATCCGTTCCCGGCACGGGGTCGTAGCCGCCTGCCGCGAGCGGTTGGCAGCGCAGCAACCGGGCGACGGCGAGGACACCGCCACGCACACCCCCGTGGCGCCGCACCGCGGCCAGCGCGTAGGCGCTACAGGATGGCTCGAACCGGCACAGGCCGGCGTTGCGGGCCGACCAGCCGGCTCGGTAGAGCCGCACGAGCCCGGCAAAGGTCCAGGATAGGGGACCGCGTACCGCGCCGTCGGCGTTGCGGGCGACCCGCGGCAGGCGGCGCCACACCATCCGGGAGGCCAGCAGGAGGTCGACGACGGCCGCCGTGGCCAGCAGCACGACCAGCACCGTCCCGGCGGTCATCGTCCACGCCCATCCGGGCGCCTGGCACCCGCCGGCCGGGCCACCCTGGTGAGCGCGGTGTCCAGCGCACGGCCGAGCTCCGCGGAGCTCGCCGTCGCCGCATCGGGCAGCGCACGCACGACCAGCATCGTCCCTGGCGCGAGCGTGTCCAGCCGAACCCGTACCTGTTCCCGCAACCGGCGCCGCACCCTGTTACGCACGACCGCCTTCCCCACCCGGCGGCCGACCACGAAGCCGGCCCGCGCCGGATCGTCGCTTGTTGTCCACAGGCTGTGGACAACAAGCGGACCGGATCGGGTTCGCCGACCCATGGTCCCNACCCGGGCATGTTCGTCCCGGGTTCGGACGCGAGAGCCCTCAGGAAGCATGACCGGCGGGGGTACCAGCAGGACCAGCGGGAACCCGCCGTCAGGCGGAGAGCTCGCTGCGGCCCTTACGACGGCGGGCGGACAGGATCGCGCGGCCCGCGCGAGTCCGCATGCGCAGTCGGAACCCGTGCGTGCGGGCCCGCCGACGGTTGTTCGGCTGGAAGGTGCGCTTACTCACGTGAGAACTCCGTCTGCAAGATGGACGCGGGCGGTGATCTTCGCCGCCGAGGGAGAGTGGGCCGCACCACACGGTCCTGACAAGCAGATCCCACGACAAACGAAGCGGTCTAACACCGCGGTTCGGCCTAGCCTACACAGGGCGGTGCCTCGGACGGTCCGGCGGCGAGGGATCGCTGCCGGGCAGGGGGCCTTCGGCGGCCGGCGGCTCCGGGCCCGCCGGCCGCCGCTGGCCGCACCACCATCATTCGGTCATCACCCGGTCGCCGCCAGGGCAACCCGGACACGACGGCACCACACCGGAGGTCAAGGTGCGAGCGCACCGCGGCCGCGGCGGGCCGGCATCCGTCCGGCGGCCGTGGAATGCCACACTGCCGTGGCGGGCCCTCGGTGCCGCCGACGATGGGGCAGGGACGCGGCGCGGCCACCGCGGATACGTTCCGGCCCCGGCACGGCGGCTCGGGCCGCGCCTTACGATCCTGGTGGCAACGTCTCACTCGGGGCGGGCACCAGACGGCGTCAGGTATGCCCGCGTTCGGTGAGAACGACCGGCTCGGTGCACCCTGACCTGTGGAAAACGCCTGTGGAGAGGGCGGTCGGCGGAGGGGCCAGGGCGGAACGGGGGGACCTGAAGCGGATTCGAATGACCTCACTAATACAGGTTCATCCCCGGGAACGAGCCGGTTGCGCCACGCCGCATGCCGTGTCGTGTCCATGCACAGGTTGTGGACGACGATGTGGAGAACCATCGCGACGAGGCCCCTCGGTCGCTCGGTGGCCGGGGACCACATCACCAGCCGCATCAGCCGCGGCGCACCTCCAGCACGCGGGGAGCAGCACCACCCGCAAACCGTACCGAACTGCCCGAGGAGCCCCCGTGTCCAACCTCCGCGCCGACTCCGTCGCCGGTCTGCCGTTCGGGGACGAGCCTTCGGGTGACCCGGACCTGGCCGCGGTGTGGAGCCAGGCCGTCGCCGGGGTCGCCGACGGCACGCTGTCCGCCCAGCAGCGTGCCTGGCTGCGGCTGACCCGCCCCCTCGGGCTCGTCCAGGACACGGCTCTGCTGGCCGCGCCGAACGAGTTCACCAAGGATCTCCTCGACTCGCGCCTGCGCCCCTTCTTGTCCACAGCGTTGTCCACAGCCTATGGGCGGGAGATCAGGGTCGCGGTCACCGTCGAACACCTGCCCGATCCGGAACCAATGAGCGGACCGATCCGGATCGTACGGCCGGTGGATGCCAGGGGCGACACCACACCCGGCCAGGGCTCGGGCCCCGCCTCCGGTTCGGCGTTGAACGCGGGTACCGGATCAGGATCGACCGGCGCCGCCGCAGCCCCGGTGCCGCCGACGAGCCCGGGCTCGTCGGCGGTGCCGGTGCCGGCGCCGGCACCGGCACCAGTGCCGCCGGCGCCGGCGGCACTGGTGAACGGCGAACTGCCCTTCCCCGACGCCACCGAGGGAACACCACCGGTACGGGTCAGCGCGGGTCTCGGACGCGATGCGGCGCCGCACGAGACCGAACCGGCCCAGGCCCGGCTGAACCCCCGCTACATTTTCGAGACGTTCGTCATCGGCGACAGCAACCGGTTCCCCCACGCGGCAGCGGTGGCCGTCGCCGAGGCACCCGCGAAGGCCTACAACCCGCTTTTCATCTACGGGGACTCCGGGCTCGGCAAGACTCACCTTCTGCACGCGATCGGTCACTACGCACTCAAGCTCTACCCGAACATGCGGGTGAAGTACGTGAGCTCCGAGGAGTTCACCAACGACTTCATCAACTCGATCCGGGACGACCGCCAGCAGGCGTTCCAGCGGCGCTACCGTGACATCGATGTCCTGCTCGTTGACGACATCCAGTTCCTGGAGAACAAGGAACGGACGCAGGAGGAGTTCTTCCACACCTTCAACGTCCTGCACGACGGCGAGAAGCAGATCGTGATCAGCTCCGACCGCTCGCCCAAGCAACTCTCGGCCCTGGAGGACCGGCTGCGCAGCCGCTTCGAGTGGGGGCTGATGACCGACATCACCCCGCCCGACCTCGAGACGCGCATCGCCATCCTGTCGAAGAAGGCGGCTACGGAGCGCCTGCCGGTACCCCCGGATGTCCTCGAGTACATCGCCACGCACATCGAGCGCAACATCCGTGAGCTGGAGGGGGCGCTGATCCGGGTCGCGGCCTTCGCGAGCTTGAACAAGTCCCACGTCGACCGCACGCTCGCCGAGATCGTGCTGCGTGATCTCATCCCCGATGCCGGCAATCCCGACATCACGGCCGCCGCCATCATGAACGCGACGGCGGCGTACTTCGGCGTCTCGATGGAGGACCTGTGCGGCACCTCACGTAGCCGCGTGCTGGTCACCGCCCGTCAGATCGCGATGTACCTGTGCCGGGAGCTGACCGACCTGTCGCTACCGAAGATCGGCCAGCACTTCGGGGGTCGGGATCATACGACGGTCATGCATGCCGATCGCAAGATCCGCGGTCTGATGGCGGAACGGCGCGCGATCTACAACCAGGTCACCGAACTGACAAACCGCATCCGTCTGCAGGCCCGGCAGGCCTAGCGCCACTGCCCACTGTCCACCGCCGCCCACCACCGCCGCCCACCACCGCCGCCCACCACCGCCGCCCACCACCGCCGGGCAGCACCACCGCCGGGCAGCACGGTTCCTCCTACCTCCCCCCGGCCGGAACGTCCCGCGGACCGGTGGCTGCCGCCCGAAGGTGGGGTGTGACGCCTCGCCGGGTGTCACACGTGGCGCAGGAACCGGACGCCGCGGGGCAGGACTTCCCCAAACGACCCCGGACAACCACGGACGGCTGGGGACGACCTCACCGAGCCCACGGGGTGGTTCCGCCCACAGCTTGTGGAAAACGTTGTGGACAGCCTGCGGTCGGAACGGTGGAGTGGCAGTGGACAGCCTGTGGACAACTCGGGGATGGCCTGTGGAGGGACAACGTGGTCCTTGTGGACGCAGATCGGGCCTGGGGATAACCACTGCGCGCATGCACAGATCCACCCACAAGATTTGCACCGGCCAACAACCCCTCTGACCTGCAGAAACAGAGGTTATCCCCAGTATCCACACCCCCTACTACTACGACCAACTAGATCTTTCTAAGAATGATCAAAAGCTCTTAGTACTAGGGGGTGTGGACAACGGCTCGAGCGCGGCTCCGAGAGCCCTACGTGCCGCGACTCGGCCCCGGGCAAGCGCCCGGGGCACGGCCGACCGCTCGTCGGCGCCTGCTGGCACTCTGAGATGCTGGTCGGTGTTCCCTGCGGGGTAACTCCGAACAACCGGAGGGAACGACAGGAGGCCTAACCATGAAGTTCCGGGTGGAACGGGACGAATTCACCGAAGCGGTCGCCTGGACCGCACGCACGTTGCCGAGCCGGCCGACCACCCAGTTGCAGGTGCTCTCGGGCCTGCTCCTCGACGCGACCGGACCGATACTCAAGATCGCCGCGTACGACTACGAGGTGGCCGCCCAGTGCACGGTGCACGCGACCGTGTCGGAGGAGGGGCGCGGGCTCGTCAACGGCAAACTGCTCGCGGAGATCACCCGGGCGCTGCCCGCGGCACCGGTCGATCTGGGCATCGACGGCACCCGCCTGGTGATCACTTGTGGCAATGCTCGGTTCGCGTTGCCGATGCTGCCGGTGGACGACTATCCCGCCCTTCCGGCCATGCCCCCGATCACGGGGCACATCGAGGGATCCGCGTTCGCCGCGGCGGTCTCACAGGTGGCGATCGCGGCCGGTCGTGACGACACGCTGCCGGTCCTCACCGGGGTCCGTATCGAGATCGAGGGGGACACTCTCACCCTCGCCGCGACCGACCGTTACCGGCTCGCCGTGCGGACGTTGAAGTGGCGGCCGTCGGAGACAGCCGCCGGGCTCGATGAGGACGGCGTGACCGGTGTGGACGGCCCCCCGCCCACACCGGTCACTGTCGCTCTCGTGCCGGCCCGCACCCTGCTCGACACCGCGAAGTCGTTGTCGGGTTCGGGGGTGGAGGTATCCATCGCGCTCGGGACCGGCCCCTCCGGCGAGACGCTGGCCGGTTTCGCCGGCTCGACCCGGCAGACGACGACCCGGTTGCTCGACGGAAGCTTCCCGCCCTACCGCAAGCTGTTGCCTGACAGTTCGCCGTTGATCGCGCAGCTGGAGATCGCCCCGTTGCAGGAGGCCGTCAAACGGGTGGCGCTGGTCGCCGCGAAGACCGCACCGGTGCAGCTGACGTTCTCCCCGGACCACCTCGTGCTGGAGGCCGGGACGGGCGGTGAGGCGCAGGCGACGGAGACCCTCCCGGTGACCTACGACGGACCGGAGCTGTCCGTGGCGTTCAACCCGTCGTACCTGCTCGACGCACTCGGGGCGCTGGAGTCGGACGTCGTACGGATCGGTTTCGCCAGCGCGGAGGACCCGGCGGTGGCGGCGAACAAGCCGGCGATCCTGACCGGGAAGGCCGACGACGACGGCGAGGTCCCCGACTACCGGTACCTGCTGATGCCGATCCGCCTGCACGGGTGACGTGCACCTCACGCACCTGTCCCTCGTCGACTTCCGTTCCTACCCGGCCCTTGACCTGACTCTGGGTCCGGGAGTGGCCACCTTCGTGGGTGGTAACGGCCAGGGGAAGACCAACGTGATCGAGGCGATCAGCTATGTCGCCACGTTGGCCAGCCACCGGGTCGCCGGGGACGCCCCGCTGGTCCGTGACGGCGCGTCTCGGGCGGTCATCCGCGCCAGGATCGTCCGGGGTGACCGGGCCGCGCTGGTGGAGATCGAGATCGTTCCGGGAAAGGCGAACCGGGCCCGGTTGAACCGGGCTCCCGTCGCCCGGCCGCGTGACATCGTCGGTCTGCTGTGCACCGTGCTGTTCGCCCCGGAGGACCTGGCCCTGGTGAAGGGGGATCCGGCGCAGCGTCGTCAGTTCCTCGACGAGCTGCTGATCGCCCGGACCCCAAGGATGGCCGCGGTCCTCGCCGACTACGACCGGGTCCTCAAACAACGATCGACCCTGCTACGCACCGCCGGGACGGCCCGGCGAGCTGGGGGGCAGGGAGATCTGCGCACCCTCGATGTCTGGGACGGGTATCTGGCCGCGCATGGCGCCGAGGTGCTGGCCGCGCGGTTGGCACTCGTCGACGCGTTGCGGCCGGCCGTGGCCGCGGCGTACGAGGCCGTCGCCGGCGCCGAGTCCGCTACCGCGCTGGACTACCGTTCCAGCGTCACCCTCCCGGACATCTTGCATGCGTCCGGTCCACCCGGTCCACCGGGCCAGCCAGAGCAGCCGGGCGCGGGTCGGCCGGATCCGGCGGCACCGGATCGGACCATGCTGGCGGAGGCGATCCGCGCCGATCTGGAGGCCGCCCGGCCACGGGAGGTCGAACGGGGGATGACGCTGGTCGGTCCGCACCGCGACGATCTGCTCTTGTCGATCAACGGGCTCCCGGCCCGTGGCTACGCGAGTCACGGCGAGTCCTGGTCCCTCGCCCTCGCGCTCAAGCTGGCCTCGTTCGACCTGCTGCGTGCCGATGACCGCGAGCCGGTCCTGCTCCTGGACGACGTCTTCGCCGAATTGGACACGCGCCGCCGCGGTCGGCTCGCGGAACTCGTCGCCTCCGCGGAGCAGGTGCTGGTCACAGCCGCGGTCGAAACCGACGTTCCCACAGAGCTGACCGGGGTGCGGTACGCCGTCGCCGGAGGAGAGGTCCAGCATGCCCACTGAGCGCCCGGACCCCCGGGACCATCCCACCGTGCCCGGATCCACCGCATCCGGGCGGTCCCGGGGAGGGGCCGGGCGCCGCGGGAAGACCGAGGGGCCGGACGGCACCGCAGCCCACGGAGCGGACCTGGCTCGGGAGATTCTCGCCCAGGTCAAACGGGACGCGCGGGAGCGTGGGCGGGGACGGTGGGGCGCCGGCCACACCGCCCGCCACCCGACCGGGCCCGGTCCGGCCGGGCCCGGCACTGGTCGCGGTGGCGGGATGCCGGGTGCCGACGGCGGCACGTGGGCCGATGAGGACGCCTCCACCGGCGCCACCGGGACGGGCGGCCCGTGGGGCCCGGGCTCTCGGACCCGCCTCGGTGCCCGGCGGGCCGACCCGTCGGACGACCAGGTGCCCCGCCGACCGCGGATGCCGGGCATCGCCCCGCCCGGCCGGGAATGGCGCGAACCGGTCGGTTTCGGGACGGCGATCAACCGGCTGCTGGCGGCCCGTGGCTGGAAGGCTCAGGCGAGCGACGCGAACGTCCTGGCCCGATGGGATGCCATCGTCGGGCCGGACATCGCCGACCACTGCACCCCGGTGTCCCTGCGCGACGGAGACCTGGAACTTGTCGCGGAGTCGACGGCCTGGGCGACCCAGCTGCGCATGCTGTCCCGGCAGCTCCTCGGCATCCTGCACCGGGAGCTCGGTCCACACGTGGTCCGCCGGATCGTCGTGCGTGGCCCGACGGCGCCGTCCTGGCGGCACGGGTCCATCCGAACCGGCGGTCGAGGGCCCCGCGACACCTATGGCTGAGGCCGGCCGTTCGGCTGCTGCCCGCCTGACACCCCGGTGCTCTCGGTGCCCCTTGGCGCCTGGATTGTGCCTGTGGTATCCGTCGGTGCGGCTGGGGCGATCATGATGGCTCCGCGGGATCGCGGTGTCGGTGACAGTCGTGGAGGCGCGCCAAGGCGGTCGGGGGAGTCGGTCCGGTAGGGGGGGTTGGCCATCCCCATGTGCGTGGCGCTGCGCAGACGCCAGGGGGCTCCCTGCGTCCGCTATGGCGGGTTGCCGGGNAGACTGGTGGATACTTCCGCCCAGAACGAGGGGACCCGCCGCGTGGCCTACGATGCAAGTTCGATCAAGGTTCTCGAAGGTCTTGACGCGGTCCGCAAGCGTCCGGGCATGTACATCGGCTCCACTGGAGAGCGTGGACTGCATCATCTCGTCTACGAGGTCGTGGACAACGCGGTGGACGAGGCGCTCGCCGGTTACTGCGACACCATCACCGTGACGCTGCTTGCCGACGGCGGGGTGCGGGTCACCGACAACGGCCGTGGCATTCCCGTCGGCATGCATCCCACCGAGAAGCGGCCCGCCGTCGAGGTCGTGCTGACCACCCTGCACGCCGGCGGGAAGTTCGACGGCAAATCGTACGCGGTGTCCGGCGGGCTGCACGGAGTCGGCGTCAGCGTGGTCAACGCGCTGTCCACCCGGCTCGACGTGGAGATCCACCTGGATGGGCACGTCTGGTTCCAGCCGTACGTGGCGACCCGCCCGGACAAGCCGCTGGCCAAGACCGGTACCACCCGCAGGACCGGGACGTCGGTCACCTTCTGGGCGGATCCGACGATCTTCGAGACCACCGAGTACAAGTACGAGACGCTCTCCCGCCGCCTGCAGGAGATGGCCTTCCTGAACAAGGGGCTGTCGATCACGCTCGTCGACGAGCGTGACGAGGAACGCGTGGCGGTCACCTACAAGTACGCCAACGGCCTGGTCGACTTCGTCGGTCACCTCAACGCCACGAAGGACACCATCCACCGCAGCGTGATCTCGCTGGAGTCGAAGGGCGTGGGCATCGAGGCCGAGCTCGCGATGCAGTGGAACGGCGGCTACACCGAGTCGGTCTACACCTTCGCGAACACCATCAACACCCACGAGGGCGGCACCCACGAGGAGGGCTTCCGGGCCGCGCTGACCAGCGCCGTCAACGCCTACGCCAAGGACCAGAACCTGCTCAAGCCGGTGAAGGCGGGGGCCAAGAACAGCGACGAGCGGCTCTCCGGCGACGACATCCGGGAGGGCCTTACCGCGATCATCTCGGTGAAGCTCGCGCAGCCNCAGTTCGAGGGCCAGACCAAGACCAAGCTCGGCAACACCGAGGCCAAGAAGTTCGTCCAGGAGATGTGCTACTCAGCGCTCAAGGACTGGTTCGAGGTCAACCGCACCGAGGCTCGGGCCATCGTCAGCAAGGCGCTCGACGCCCAGCGGGCCCGCATTGCCGCCCGTCAGGCCCGCGATCTGACCCGGCGCAAGGGTCTGCTCGGCGGCACCGGCCTGCCGGGCAAGCTCGCCGACTGCCAGTACACCGATCCCGAGCGGTGCGAGCTGTACATCGTCGAGGGTGACTCGGCGGGTGGGTCGGCCAAGGGTGGTCGAGACTCGAAGTTCCAGGCGATCCTCCCGCTGCGAGGAAAGATCCTCAACGTCGAGAAGGCCCGCATCGACCGCGTTCTGAAGAACACCGAGGTCCAGGCCCTCATCCAGGCGCTGGGTACCGGCATCCACGACGATTTCGACATCGCGAAACTGCGCTACCACAAGATCGTTCTGATGGCGGACGCCGACGTCGACGGCCAGCACATCCGGACCCTGCTGCTGACGCTGCTGTTCCGGTTCATGCGCCCGCTGGTCGAGGCCGGTCACGTGTTTCTGGCGCAGCCGCCGCTCTACAAGATCAAATGGGGTAGGGAGGACTGGGAGTACGCCTACTCCGATCGGGAGCGCGACGGGCTGGTCGCCCGCGGGGTGGAGTCCGGGCGCAAGCTGCCCAAGGATGCCATCCAGCGCTTCAAGGGTCTCGGCGAGATGAACGCCACCGAGCTGTGGGACACCACCATGGACCCGGACCGGCGCATCCTGCTGCAGGTCACGCTCGACGACGCGGCGGTCGCCGACGAGTTGTTCTCCGTGCTCATGGGTGAGGATGTCGACGCGCGTCGCAGCTTCATCCAACGTAATGCCAAGGACGTGCGTTTCCTGGACATCTGACCCGGCCGTGTCGCGTGCCTCGGACCGGTCGTCGGGTGACCCCTCAGGTCGGTCCGGGCGCGGCGATCCCGACGGTCCGGCCCGGCGAACGGAGGGCTCCGGATCCCGCCCGCCGTCGGGTCCACCCGGCCCCGTTGCCCGGGGCGCCCGTCCCGCCCTGACGCCCTGACGACTGCTCCCACTGCCCTGGAAGGACCCCGTGGTCGACGTCCTACCTCCTCCCCCCGGCGACCGCATCGAGCCCATCGGCATCGAAGTCGAGATGCAGCGGTCGTATCTCGACTACGCCATGTCGGTCATCGTCGGCCGTGCGCTGCCGGAGGTACGCGACGGGCTCAAGCCCGTCCACCGCCGGGTCCTCTACGCCATGTACGACGGCGGCTACCGCCCCGACCGCGGATACTTCAAGTGCTCCCGCGTGGTCGGGGACGTCATGGGTAACTACCACCCCCATGGCGACACGGCGATCTACGACACCCTCGTCCGGCTCGCGCAGGGCTGGTCGTTGCGCTACCCGCTGGTCGACGGGAACGGCAACTTCGGCTCGCCCGGCAACGATCCGCCCGCCGCCATGCGGTACACCGAGGCGCGGATGGCGCCCTTGGCGATGGAGATGTTGCGTGACATCGACCAGGAGACGGTCGACTTCGCCCCGAACTACGACGGGCGTTCGCAGGAGCCGCTTGTTCTGCCCAGCCGGTTCCCGAACCTGCTCGTCAACGGCGCCGGCGGCATCGCGGTTGGCATGGCGACGAACATCCCGCCGCACAACCTGCGCGAGGTCGCGAAGGGCGTGCGGTGGGCGCTCGACCACCCGGACGCGAGCGACTCCGAGCTGCTTGAGGCGCTGATCGGCCTGATCAAGGGTCCGGACTTCCCGACCTCGGGGCTCATCGTCGGCCGTAACGGCATCGAGGAGGCCTACCGTACCGGCCGCGGCAGCATCCGGATGCGGGCGGTGGTGAACGTCGAGGAGAACAAGGGCCGCACCCAGCTCGTCGTCACCGAGCTGCCCTACCAGGTGAACCCGGACAACCTCGCCGAGAAGATCGCCGAACTGGTCCGGGACAACAGGGTCACCGGTATCGCCGACGTCCGGGACGAGACCTCGGCGCGCATCGGCCAGCGGCTGGTCATCGACCTCAAGCGCGACGCCGTCGCCAAGGTCGTGCTCAACAACCTCTACAAGCACACCCAGCTCCAGGACACCTTCGGCGTCAACATGCTGGCGATCGTCGACGGCGTGCCGCGTACCCTGCGCCTGGACCAGATGGTCCGCTACTACGTCGAGCACCAGATCGACGTCATCGTCCGCCGGACCCGCTATCAGCTGCGCAAGGCCCGCGAGCGGCTGCACGTCCTGGACGGTCTGCTGATCGCGCTGGATCACCTCGACGAGGTCATCAACCTCANCCGCAACGCCGAGTCGGCGGACGTGGCCCGCGGCCAGCTGATGGAACGCTTCTCGCTGTCGGAGATCCAGGCCACCGCCATCCTCGACATGCAGCTGCGCCGGCTCGCCGCCCTGGAACGTCAGCGGATCATCGACGAGGCGGCCGAACTTCGCGCGAAGATCTCCGATCTGGAGGCGATCCTGGCCTCGCCGACCCGGCAGCGGCAGATCATCGGCGAGGAGCTCGCCGAGGTCGTCGAGAAGTTCGGCGACGAGCGGCGGACCCGTCTCGTCCCGTTCGAGGGCGACATGTCCATCGAGGACCTGATCGCCCAGGAGGATGTGGTCGTCACCGTCACCCGCGGTGGCTACGCCAAGCGCACCAAGACTGACCTCTACCGCTCGCAGCGCCGCGGCGGCAAGGGCGTGCAGGGCGCGGCGCTGCGCGAGGACGACATCGTCGAGCACTTCTTCGTCACGACCACCCACCACTGGCTGCTGTTTTTCACGAACAAGGGCCGGGTGTACCGGGCGAAGGCGCACGAGCTGCCCGAGCAGGCCAGGTCGGCCAAGGGTCAGCACGTCGCGAACATCCTGGCCTTCGGGCAGGACGAGCGGATCGCCGAGGTCATCGCGGTCAAGGACTACGAGGCCGCCCCCTACCTGGTCCTGGCGACCAAGCGCGGGCTGTGCAAGAAGACCGCGCTGCATGACTTCGACTCGAACCGGGCCGGTGGCCTGGTGGCGATCAATCTGCGCGACGACGACGAGCTGATCGCCGCCCGGCTCGTGGCGCCCGGCGACGATCTGCTCCTGGTCAGCCGTAACGCCCAGTCGATCCGGTTCCACGCCGACGACGAGCAGCTGCGGCCGATGGGCCGGGCGACCTCGGGTGTGATCGGTATGCGGTTCGATGCCGAGGACGAACTGCTGTCCATGGACGTCGTCGTGCCGGGTACGACGGCGGATCTGCTCGTCGCCACCTCCGGTGGATACGCGAAGCGGACGCCGCTGGCCGAGTACCCGGTGCAGGGCCGTGGTGGCAAGGGCGTGCTGACCGCTAAGATCGTCTCGACTCGCGGTGGTCTGGTGGGGGCACTCGTCGTCGATCCCGACGACCAGCTCTACGCCATCGCCTCCAACGGGGGCGTATTGCGGACCGTTGCCAAGGATGTACGGCGGGCGCAGCGGCAGACCATGGGAGTCCGGCTCATCGATCTGGAGTCCGGGGNGCAGGTTGTCGGAGTCGCACGTAATGCTGATGCGGAGGACACCGACGCTCGTATCGACGCCGGGCCCCAGGAAAGCTGAGAGCGAGCCCCCGAGAGGTTGACGATCTCGTGGTCGTGGCCACCCACGCCGAGAACGACGCCGCCCGAGGGGACGGGTGTGCGCGGGACCCGTGCACACCGTCAGGACTGAACCGGGAGAGTCCGTGAGTGACAGTCAGGAAGACCGGCCAGCCCGGTCGGCGGTCTACCGCGGCCCCTCCTCGGCCGCCGGGGCGGAGGGATCGCGTGCCACCGAGCAGTCCCGCCGGCCGAGCGGGGGGGACGGGGCCGGCCCACGGTCCACGGTGAGACCCGCTTCCGTTGGTTCCTCCGGTGCTGGCGGCGCGGCCAGAGGCGCGAGCTCCTCCGGCCCGGATTCCGCGGGCCCGGATTCCGCGGGTTCCGCTGGTGTTTCCGATTCCGCCGGGCGTGATTCGGAAGCCGGCCGCCGGGCCGGCGCCGGCCCGGCGTCGGGACGCGCGGCGGACGCCGCGGGCCGCTCGTTGTCGCTGCGGGACGGCCGTGGGGAGGACGCCGGCAGCGAGACGGTGAAGGTGCCCGCGGCCGGCGATGGGCCCGAGTCCGGTAATCCGTTCTTCCAGCGGCCCGGGCGGTCCGGTCGGCCCGTGGATGAGCGGGAGGGCGGCCGCGGCCCGGCCGGAGGCGCGGCGGACCCGCCGCAGTCCTCCGCCGGGGGGCCGACGGGTTCGACTGGGTCGTCGAAGGCCGGGTCGTCAAAAGCCCATTCGGCTGAACCCGGCTCGTCGGCGTCGGGTTCGGCGGGTTCGGGTTCGGGTGCGGCGGGTTCGGCGGCGTCCCGCTCCGGATCGGTCCCCGACGGGGCGAAGTCCCCCTTGTCCTCGCGGTCCTTGTCCACCTCTTCCGCGGGCGCGTCGGGTGTGTCGGGCGCAGGGTCCTCGGCTGGCACCTCCACGGGACGTGCCAGCGGAACGTCGTCGGTGTCCCCATCCGGGTCGGCTCGTACCGGGGCCGCTGGAACCCACTCCGACGAGGCGGGCTCGGCTACCCGGAAACTCGGCCCGGCCGCCGTATCGTCGCCGGCGAAGTCCCTCGGCCTGGCGCCACCCGGACCCGGTCGAGCCACGCCAGGGGGGCCGGCAGTTCGCGTGGAGCCCCCGGCCGAGCGGCCACGGGAGACCGACACGATCTCCCTGGTCCGCCCGCCCAGCATGACGAGGAGCCGTACCACGAAGCCCGACAGGAACCGTGCCGCGCCCGAGCGCATGCCCGCCCCCGATCCGGTACGCCCCGCCCCGCCGGGTCCGGCGGGGGGGAGGTCCGGCGGTGCCGGCCCCACGGCGGCCTACGACCGGCCGCTCGCGGCGCCGGAGTCCGCGGGTACCACCACGACGACGGGTGCTCTGAACAGCGTGACCACGACCTCCCCCGGTGCGCTCGACGACCAGTTCGAGCCGGTCTCCGCTGAGCGGGCGGGTGCCGGTCACTCCCCTGGCCGGTCCGGTCCCGGCTCGTCCGGTTCCGCCCGCCCGCCCGGTCAGGGCCGGCGGGNCNAGCTCAANCTGTCCNAGGNCAATCCCCTCACGGTGACCCGGGTCAGCTTCGCGTTCTCCCTCTGCGTCTTTGTGGTTCTGCTCGTCGCGATCGCCGTGCTGTGGTTCGTCCTGAACTCGATCGGCGTGTTCGACAGCGTCTCCGACGCGGCCGATACCCTGACCGACAGCAGCAGCACCGACATCCGAGGATGGCTGTCGTTCGGCCGGGCAATGCAGATCAGCTTGCTCATCGGGGCGATCAACGTCATCCTCATGACCGCGCTGTCCACGCTCGGTGCCCTGCTCTACAACCTCTGCGCCGAGATGATCGGCGGCGTCGAGCTGACTCTGAGTGATCAGTAGCTTGGAGGGACGGCGGCGGTCCCGCTCCTGCGCCGCCGTCCTGTATTCTTGGACTCGCAGCACGGACCTATAGCTCAGTCGGTTAGAGCGCTTCCCTGATAAGGAAGAGGTCGGTGGTTCAAGTCCACCTAGGTCCACGCGCTAGCCAATCATGATCGCCGCCCTCTGGGCGGCTTCGCCGTGCCCGTTATGCTGGCCGAGGGGCCAAGCCCCCTGACCCCCCGTGTTGCGCCTTCGGCGCTCGCCGTGCCCGGTGGGATGGTCGGGCCGTCGGTGGCGGCGAGGTCTGAGAGCGGGCCCGGGCCGACGTGCTGCGCGAGGTCGCGGGCAACGCCACAGGGACGACTCCCGGCTGCATAAACCGTCCACCGGTGATCCGGGAAGATCCCCGCGCCTGCGGGATAAAGCGNACACAAAACCCTCTGGATGGGCAAGTCTCCCTCGTTGCCGCAGATCTTGGACTCACGACGAAGAGTCCTAATGTGACGCAGGGCACACGGCCAGGACACAGTGTCGGCCCATTTCAGTGAAGATCGGCACTCAATATCCTAATGTGCCAGGAAGCGGCGCCACCCTCGACGTCGAGGAACCAGGACATGGCCCGAGACGGACGGAGGGCGCACAGTTGCGGATTGCGTTGTTGTCGTACCGGAGTCTGCCCACCTGCGGTGGCCAGGGTGTGTACGTCCGACATCTGTCCCGCGAACTGGTCGCCCTGGGGCACCGCGTCCAGGTGGTGAGCGGGCCGCCGTACCCGGTGCTTGAGGAGGGTGTCGGCCTCACCGAACTGCCCAGCCTTGATCTCTACCGGGACTCCGACCCGTTCCGGTGGCCCGGACTGGCCGAGTTCCACGGCCTGCCGGNCGTCGTCGAGTTCGCCATGATGCGGACCGGCCAGTTCTCCGAGCCGCTCGCCTTCAGCCTGCGTGCCTGCCAAGCCCTGCGCCCCAGGGCATCCGGGGGTCGGCCGCCGTTCGACATCGTCCATGACAACCAGGGGCTGGGATACGGCCTGCTGGCGCTGCGGGCAGCCCTGCGCCCGTACCGGATCCCGGTCGTGGGCACCGTGCATCATCCGATCACGGTCGATCGCCGCCTGCACCTCGCCGCGGCGACCACCTTCACCTCCCGGCTGGGCCTGCGCCGGTGGTACTCGTTCCTCCCGATGCAGGCCCGGGTCGCGCGGGGGCTGGATGGCATCGTCATCCCGTCGGAGAGCTCCCGGCGAGAGATCATCGCGGACATGAACCTCCCCCCGACGGTCATGCGCACGGTTCCCTTGGGAGTCGACGCCGACGTCTTCACGCCGGCGCCCGCGGGCAATCCGGCGGTTCCGGGCCGTGTCGTCGTCGTGACCAGCGCCGATGTTCCGCTTAAGGGCCTGCTTGTCCTGCTCGAGGCGCTCGCGAAGCTGCGGGTGGATCGCTCGGCGCACCTGGTCTGCGTCGGCAAGGTCCGCGAAGGGGGAACGGCCCAGCGCCAGGTTGCCGAGCTGGGCCTGGCCGACGCCGTGACGTTCCGTTCCAACATGCCGGAACCGGAGCTGGTGGACCTGTTGCGCTCCGCCGAGGTCGCGGTCGTTCCCTCGCTTTACGAGGGGTTCAGCCTGCCCGCCGTCGAGGAGATGGCCTGCGGGATCCCGCTGGTCGCCACCACCGCCGGGGCGTTGCCCGAGGTCGCCGGTCCGGACGGGGAGGCCGCGTTGCTGGTCCCACCGGGGGATGCGGGAGCCCTGGCNGACGCCATCGGTTCCCTGCTCGATGATCCCGAACGACGGGCCCGAATGGGTGCCGCCGGGCGCCGCCGGGTGGAGGCGCGGTTCTCCTGGCGGGCGGCCGCCGCGGCCACCGCGGACTGGTACGCCGAGCGGATCGCGGCGGTCGGCGGGACGCCCACCTCCCCGGTCCCGGCCCCGGGACCGGGACCGGGACCGGCGGCCCAGTGGACGCCGGCACCGCTGTCCACACCCGGCGCCGTCACACCCGGCGCCGCGGCGTCCGCACCGGCGTCGTCGACGCTGACCGGCTGACGGCCGACGCATGCTGACCGTCGACTTCGACCAGTTTCCCGTCTCCGCGGGCTGCCGGCTGCTCGACCTGGGCTGCGGCGCCGGACGGCACACGTTCGAGGCGTTCCGACGGGGCGCCGAGGTCATCGCGCTGGACCACTCCGCCGGCGAGGTCGCCGGCGTCAACGCGATGCTCGCCGCGATGGCCCTGGAGGGACAGGCTCCGCCCAAGGCGAAGGCCGCCGGAGTGCGCGGTGACGCGCTGGCGCTGCCGTTCGCCGACGGCACCTTCGACCGGATCATCGCCGCCGAGGTGCTCGAACACCTGCCCGCCGACACGGCGGCGATGACGGAGATCGCCCGGGTGCTACGGCCCGGGGGGTGGGTGGCGGTCACCGTCCCGAACCGGTTCCCCGAGCAGGTGTGCTGGAGCCTGTCGACGGCTTATCACAGCGTCGAGGGGGGCCATGTCCGCATCTACCGCCGGGACGAGCTTCGTGACCGGTTGATCGCGGTGGGACTGGAACCGGCCGGCACCCATTTCGCACACGCCCTGCACGCCCCGTACTGGTGGCTGCGGTGTCTCGTCGGTGTCCACGACGACGACCATCCGGCGACGCGGCTTTACCACCGGCTGCTGGTGTGGGACATGATGCGCCGTCCCCGCATCACCCGGCTCGCCGAGCGGGCCCTCAATCCGATCATCGGCAAGAGCATCGTGCTGTATTTGAGGAAACCGGAGGTAACGCGTGCGGCCGGTTGAGTCTGCTCCGGTCCTGACCCCCGAGGCGCTCACCGCGACCGCGACCGCGATCGCCGTCGTCCAGGAGCCGGACGGCGCCATCCCCTGGTATCCCGGTGGCCACACCGACCCGTGGGATCACCTCGAATGCGCCATGGCCCTCGACCTCGGCGGCCTGGTCGACGCCGCCGACGCCGCGTGGGCCTGGCTGTGTCGCAACCAGCGGCCGGATGGATCCTGGGCGACGAGCTACGTCGGCGGCGCGGTCAAGGAGGACTTCGCCGACAGCAACCAGTGCGCCTATGTCGCCACCGCAGCCTGGCACCGCTGGTTGGCCACCGGTGACCGCGCCTTCCTCACGAGGATCTGGCCGGTCGTCGAGGCAGCCCTGGGCTTCGTCGTCGACATGCAGAGCCCGACCGGACAGATCTGGTGGGCCCGGTCGTCGGACGGTGTCGACTACCCCGAGGCCCTGCTGACGGGATGCTCCAGCACGTTGCACAGCCTGCGCTGCGGGATGGCGCTCGCAGCCCTGGTCGGGGAGGTGCCACCGGCCTGGGAACGGGCGACCGGCGCGCTGCGGCACACCCTCGTCGCTCACCCAGAGTACTTCGCCCCCCGCGACCGGTGGTCGATGGACTGGTACTACCCGGTGATCGGCGGAGCGCTGCGCCGGTCCGCGGGTCGGTCCCGGCTCACCAGCCGGTGGAACGACTTCGTCGTCGACGGTCTGGGCATCCGCTGCGTGGCCGACGAGCCCTGGGTCACGGGGGCCGAGACCTGCGAACTAGCCATCGCCCTGCATCTCGTGGGCGAGACCGCCGCGGCGACCAAGCTGGTTACGGACATGCAGCACCTGCGGCACGCCGACGGGAGCTACTGGACGGGCTGGCAGTTCGAGACCGCGACGTTCTGGCCGGCCGAACAGTCGACCTGGACCGCGGCGGCGGTGATCCTCGCGGTCGACACGTTGGCCGGCGGGGTCACCGAGACCCTCTTCCGCGGCGACGGCCTCCCCGAGGGGATCTGTGTCCTCGACAAGGAGTCCGACGAGCCTCGGCAGGGCGGCAGGCGGCTTCCGGAGTCGCGGACGGAGCCGCGGACGGGGACGGAGGTGGTGACGCCCGCCGAACGCCGGCTTCCTCGGCAGCGGCCGGCATGCGGATGCCGCTCAGTCGACGCGGCGTAGGACGCGCAGCGAACCCGCGCACGACAGCTCGCGGAAGCCCTCCGTCAGCGCCCGCACCAGGACGTGGTAGGGCGCCTGGCCCCCGTCCGCCGGGTCCGGAAAGACGTCGTGGATGGCCAGGAGACCGCCGGGCCGCACGTGGCAGGCCCAGGCCTCGTAGTCCGCCTGGGCCTGCTCCTCGGTGTGCCCGCCGTCGAGGAAGAGCAGGTCGGCCGGGGTCGACCACCATCGCCCCACCCGTTCGGAGCGGCCGACGACCGCCGTCACGACGTCCTCGACGCCCGCGTCCTCCAGCGTCCGCCGCAGGAAGGGCAGCGTGTCCAGCCGGCCGCTACGCGGGTCGACGAGATCGGCGTCGTGGTACTCCCACCCGGGTTGGTTCTCCTCCGACCCGCGATGATGATCCACGGTGATCACCGTCGCTCCCACCGTCCGGGCGGCCGCGGCCAGGTACAGGGTCGACTTACCGCAGTAGGTGCCGACCTCGCAGATCAGGCCGCCGGCCGATACCCGTGTTGCCGCCGCGTAGAGCGCCAGGCCCTCCTCCGTGGGCATGAAGCCCGTCGCCGCCTCGGCCGCCCGCCGCAACACCACATCCACCGCCGACTCTCTCTTTCTCGCAGGACGGATAGCCTTTCTTGCAGGACAGGTAGCCTTCCTCGCAGGACAGGTAGCGCGCGCCGGTGGCTCGCTACCTGCCGAGCCGCGCGGCCACCTCGACCCGGCGGGCGAAGATCTCCTCGGTCCGCTCCTCCATCTCGCGGAGGGCCTTCTTGCGTCCGCGGCTCGACAGCCGGTCCAGGTAGAGGCTGCCGTACAGGTGATCGGTCTCATGCTGCAGGCAACGGGCGAAATAGCCGGTTCCCTCCAGGCGGAGCGGGGCACCGTGCTGGTCCTGACCGCGGACAGCAGCATGCTCCAGCCGGGCGACCTCCATGTAGGCCCCCGGAACAGACAGGCACCCCTCATCCCCCTTGACGAGCCGGCGCTCCGCCGGCGGCGCCTCCTCCAGGACGGGGTTGACCAGATGGCCCACGTGCCGCACACCGTCCTCGTCGGTGCAGTCATAGACGAAGACCGCGGCGTCGACGTCGATCTGGTTCGCGGCGAGTCCGACACCTTCGGCGCCGTACATGGTGGTGAACATGTCATCGATCAGCGCAGCGAGCTCCGCGGTCCCGAACTCGGTGATTTTCTTACAGGGCCGGTGCAGAACAGGCTCGCCGACAACGGTGATCCTGCGGATGGAACCGCGGCCG
>NZ_JPHT01000001.1:111565-127400 GCF_000733325.1 Frankia sp. Allo2 | reverse complement strand
GGTGAGGGTAGTGCCGGCCAGCGCGATGGCCAGGAGTGCGAAGACGACGTGGGTCGGGTCGAGGCCCAGTGTGAACAGTGTGCTGTAGATCCCGAACGGGAGTCCGAGGCAGATCGCGGTCGAGACGACGATCTGGACGGCGTCGGACGGCCGCAACCGTGTGTGCAACGGGCGCCCGGAACGTCGCGGCTGGTTCTCCGCTGGTTCCATCTTCGGGTCGTAACAGACGGGGACCATGTCGAGCTGCCCTGCGGCGAGCCCCATGGCCAGCCGGGCCCGCCGCAGGGCGGTGGCATCATCGATGGTGTCGTCCACCTGGACGAACCCCGGAACGGGGGTGACCCGCAGACGCTCGCCGTTGACGGCGAAGTCACAGCTTGCGACCGTACGCACGATCTCGCCGAACGCCGCTTCGGCGGAGCGGCCCGGCCGCGTCGGCAGGACGACGACCACCTCGCCGGGGCGGCCCTGGCCGATGGCGGAGCCACGCCACCGATGCAGATCACCTGCCAGGGCGGCGACCTGATCGAGTAGAGACAGGCAGGCGCCCGGAGCGAGGCGCTCGCGCAGCCGGCCGAACTCGGCGATGTACAGAAGGCCGACGACGCAACTCCGGCCCGTCGATCGAGTACGGCTCCGGGCCTGCTGGACGGTCGCGATGGCGCGATCGTGGTGCTCGTGATGGTAATGCCGTCGTCCTGGCACCCGCATGACCCGCCGCCATCCGGATCCATCCGGGACGGCGAGGTCACTCGTTCCCGGATCCAGATCCACCACCACGTACTCCGGCGGCGGAACTGCCATGTTCGGTGTGTTGATCCCCCCCGGCGTCGGCCTTTCAGCGACCGTTTCAGCGAAATTCGCAGCCATGAACTGAACTCTCGCTAGATTCGCCGGATAATTCTAAGTCTTTTTGGTGTAGGGAGTCGTGGGAGTCGGGGCAGCACTCCTCTCTCCTGGCCGGAAGGTAAATACCTGGGAGAGTGATTCTCTACTGGTTCAGCTTTATCGTGGCCGACACCATACCAGTCGGGGTTCGGGTGTCTGTTGGTGGGCCGTGCGCCAGGGGGAGACGATACGTTGCGTTAGCGGCATGCGAGTTAGATTTAACGTTCTGTTCATCCTTTGCGGTAATCATTCTTACCCACGCGGATCGCGGACGATTCAGCGTCCGCGATCTCTGCGGGAACGGCGATAGGACGCGGCTGGACACGGCTGGACACGGTCGGGCATGACCGCGTGCGACCGGGCACGGAAAAGGCTCCCCGTTTCCGGGGAGCCTTATGTGCGTATGGTGTTGGTGAAGTTGCGCCATGCAATGAACAGTCTGAGGTCCGCGCTCTTCCCGCAGGTAGCGGCCATGATGGCGCCGCACCTGGTGACACTGTTGATCACGGGAGTGACCAGTCCGCCGAGCGGACAGGGGGTGCGATCTGTCAAGCTCGTAGCGAACGAAGCACGTCGAGGATCGGCGGTGGCGCGGGGCCGATCCTGCCGATCGGCAGGATCGGCCCCGCGCCACCGCCGATCCTCGACGTGCTTCGTTCGCTACGAGCTTGACAGATCGCACCCCCTGTCCGCTCGGCGGACTGGTCACTCCCGTGATCAACAGTGTCACCAGGTGCGGCGCCATCATGGCCGCTACCTGCGGGAAGAGCGCGGACCTCAGACTGTTCATTGCATGGCGCAACTTCACCAACACCATACGCACATAAGGCTCCCCGGAAACGGGGAGCCTTTTCCGTGCCCGGTCGCACGCGGTCATGCCCGACCGTGTCCAGCCGTGTCCAGCCGCGTCCTATCGCCGTTCCCGCAGAGATCGCGGACGCTGAATCGTCCGCGATCCGCGTGGGTAAGAATGATTACCGCAAAGGATGAACAGAACGTTAAATCTAACTCGCATGCCGCTAACGCAACGTATCGTCTCCCCCTGGCGCACGGCCCACCAACAGACACCCGAACCCCGACTGGTATGGTGTCGGCCACGATAAAGCTGAACCAGTAGAGAATCACTCTCCCAGGTATTTACCTTCCGGCCAGGAGAGAGGAGTGCTGCCCCGACTCCCACGACTCCCTACACCAAAAAGACTTAGAATTATCCGGCGAATCTAGCGAGAGTTCAGTTCATGGCTGCGAATTTCGCTGAAACGGTCGCTGAAAGGCCGACGCCGGGGGGGATCAACACACCGAACATGGCAGTTCCGCCGCCGGAGTACGTGGTGGTGGATCTGGATCCGGGAACGAGTGACCTCGCCGTCCCGGATGGATCCGGATGGCGGCGGGTCATGCGGGTGCCAGGACGACGGCATTACCATCACGAGCACCACGATCGCGCCATCGCGACCGTCCAGCAGGCCCGGAGCCGTACTCGATCGACGGGCCGGAGTTGCGTCGTCGGCCTTCTGTACATCGCCGAGTTCGGCCGGCTGCGCGAGCGCCTCGCTCCGGGCGCCTGCCTGTCTCTACTCGATCAGGTCGCCGCCCTGGCAGGTGATCTGCATCGGTGGCGTGGCTCCGCCATCGGCCAGGGCCGCCCCGGCGAGGTGGTCGTCGTCCTGCCGACGCGGCCGGGCCGCTCCGCCGAAGCGGCGTTCGGCGAGATCGTGCGTACGGTCGCAAGCTGTGACTTCGCCGTCAACGGCGAGCGTCTGCGGGTCACCCCCGTTCCGGGGTTCGTCCAGGTGGACGACACCATCGATGATGCCACCGCCCTGCGGCGGGCCCGGCTGGCCATGGGGCTCGCCGCAGGGCAGCTCGACATGGTCCCCGTCTGTTACGACCCGAAGATGGAACCAGCGGAGAACCAGCCGCGACGTTCCGGGCGCCCGTTGCACACACGGTTGCGGCCGTCCGACGCCGTCCAGATCGTCGTCTCGACCGCGATCTGCCTCGGACTCCCGTTCGGGATCTACAGCACACTGTTCACACTGGGCCTCGACCCGACCCACGTCGTCTTCGCACTCCTGGCCATCGCGCTGGCCGGCACTACCCTCACCNCCTACCTGGAGCAGTTGTCGGCGCTCGAACCGGAGAAGTGCCCGGACGCGCCCGCCGCGCCGTTCCCGGCGGCGAGCGCCATCATCGCCGCGTATCTGCCGAACGAGTCGGCCACGATCGTCGACACGGTCAAGGCGTTCCTCCGGCTGGACTACCCGGGTCCACTACAGATCATCCTCGCCTATAACACTCCCCGATACCTGCCCGTGGAGGAGACGCTCGCGCGGATCGCCGATTCCGATCCCCGTTTCATCCCGATGCACGTGCCGACCAGCACCTCCAAGGCGCAGAACGTGAACGCGGCGATGCCAATGATCACCGGTGAGTTCGTCGGTGTCTTCGACGCGGATCATCATCCGGCACCGGACGCCTTCCGGCGGGCCTGGCGGTGGCTGTCGCACGGGGCCGCGGTCGTCCAGGGGCACTGCGTGATCCGGAACGGAGAGGCATCGCGGATCAGCCGCACCGTCGCCGTGGAATTCGAGTCGATCTATGCGGTGAGTCATCCCGGCCGGGCGAGGATGCATGGTTTCGGGATCTTCGGCGGGTCGAACGGCTACTGGCGGACCGACCTGCTGCACCAGACCCGTATGCGCGGGTCGATGCTGACCGAGGACATCGACGCGAGTCTGCGCACCATCATGAGCGGTGAGCGGATCGTCGCAGACCCGGAACTGGTCTCCTACGAGCTGGCGCCGACGACGATGTCGGCGTTGTGGCGGCAGCGGTTGCGCTGGGCGCAGGGTTGGTACCAGGTCTCCCAGCGGCATCTGTGGAAAGCCGTCGGCTCACCCGACCTCACCGCCCGCCAGAAACTCGGCCTGCTCTGGCTGCTGGGCTGGCGCGAGATATATCCGTGGCTTTCGCTGCAGATGTATCCGCTGATCGTCTTCGGTCTGCTGCNCCCGCAGTCCGGGCACGGTTTCCGGTTGAACGTCTCCCTGTACGTGGTCGCCACACTCTTCTCGGCGATGGCGGGCCCGATCCAGGCGTTGTTCGCGTACGCCCTCGCCGACCCCACGATCCGCCGCCATCGGAGTTGGTTCGTCCAGTTCTGCCTGATGAACATCGTCTACAGCGAGTTCAAGAACGTCATCGCCCGGCTGGCACCGGTGAAGGAGCTGCTGCGGGAACGCGAGTGGCACGTGACCCCACGCGCCGTGCCGCAGCCCGACCCGGTCACGCCGGACGGCGCGACCGCACCTCCAGCTGGCTCCGCACCTCCAGCTGGCTCCGCGGCGGGCGGTGTGGTCCCTTACCCCGAAGCCAGGTCATGACCACACCAGGCGGACCTCGAAACATCGTGCCGAGGTCCCGGGTTCTGCCCGCGCCGGCTCTCCCGTCCTGGTGGGCGCAGCCCCCGCCGCCGCCGCCGGTGCCGCCGCCGCCGGTGCCGCCGCCGCCGGTGCCGCCGCCGCCGGTGCCGCCGCCGCCGGTGCCGCCGCCGCCAGTGCCGCCGCCGCCAGTGCCGCCGCCGAGAGAGCGGCCGACCGTGCCGGTCCGGACCTCGGCCCGGCCGCGGGCCGGGGGGGTGGGTATCACCGGAGAGAGCGGAGGGAACCGCCGCGGTCGCCGACGGACGACGGTGGGCGATCCCAGGCTCGAGCTGGTCGACCTGGGCGGGTTCCGCGGCGTGGCGGCGATCTCAGTGATCATTTTTCACGCCTATCAGTTCTGCCGCGGGGATGGCAACACGCCGTACGCGGGTACGTTCCTCGGCCAGGTCCTCGGCGCCTTCGACGGGATGATCAGTTGGTTCTTCCTGGTCTCCGGGTTCCTGCTGTATATGCCGATGGCGAACCGGGTCAGGGCCGGCCGGACCCAACGGTCACCCAAGAACACGCTCATACGTCGTGGACTGCGGATTCTTCCGCTGTACTACACGGCGCTCATCGTCGTGTGGGCGGCGCGTAATCCCACTCTGCCCGGCGACTGGATCGACCTGGTCGAACACCTGACCTTCACCCAGGTCTTCGACAGCAAGCGGGTGTTCTACACGATCGGCCCGGCCTGGTCGCTGGCCGTCGAGGTCTACTTCTATCTATACCTCGCCCTGGTCGCCGGCTGGCTGCGGCGGCAGACTCATCGACTACCCGAGGCGCATCGCTNGCGGCGGCTCTGCCTGCCGCCGGTCCTGCTGATCGTGGTGTCCGCCGTCTGGATCGTCTATGCGGTCTACATCGTGCGGGCTCAGCACGACCAGTGGGCGTACTGGTTCTCGCCGCAGAACTATGCCGGCAACTTCGGCCTCGGAATGATCACTGCGGTTCTCTATGTCCGATGGGGTCGGGAGCGGCCGTTGCCCGCCCTGCTCGCGTGTGCGTTGCGGTTTGTCGCCGCCGGGCTCATCATCGCCGGCGCGCTGGTCCGGGGGCACACCGCGGCATCGTTCGAGGCGTTCTCCACGCTGAATTCAATCGGTTTCGGTGTGCTGTTCGCCGCATCCGTGCTGGCACCCCGCGACACGCTGTGGCGCCGGTTCTTCGCCACCCCGGCATTCGTCTGGCTCGGCATGATCAGCTACAGCGTGTATCTGTGGCATGAGCCGATTCTGCTGCTGGTGCTGGACCGGCACGGGCTGGTCAGTCATGCGCCGTCGGCGTTTCCGTGGGTGGCCGCCATGCTGGTCACGGTCGGCGTCCTCGGTGGATGGATCAGCTACGTCGTCCTGGAGAAACCGGGCCGCCGGCTGTCCATCCTGGTGGAGAAGCTCCGCCGCACCCCGGTGTCCGCCTCGGTGTCCCCCGCCTTGGTGTCCCCCGCCCCGGTGTCCCCCGCCCCGGTGTCCACCCCGGTGCGACCGGCACGGCCAGTTCCCTGACGTGGCGTGGCGCAGGCTTCCCGGTCTGCGCCGGCTGCGCTACGTGCGCCGGCCGCGCGCGGATCGTCTCCCGTTGGAGGCCCCGTCGTCCCCGCAGGCGCGGGGATCTTTCCAGTGATTTCCTGTCTTCAGGGCTGGGAGAACGCACAGCTCAATAATCAGTAAAACGAATCAGGCAAGCCGTCAACAGCATTTCTACGACGGCCGATGTCACGTCCAAGCCCCCATGAACGGGCTCATTTCGCAAGGTGCTTGAATGGGGCTGTCCATTATATCTGGGATGGGAGTCTTCATGGATGATGAGTTCTTCGGTATGATATGGGGGAAGTCGGCGGAGAAGGCGGGGGGATCGATGCACCTGCTCCTCGGCCATCTTCTGGATACGGCGGCGGTGGGCGAACTTGTCTGGGATCGTTTCCTCGCATCCACCATTCGGGATCGTCTGGATGATTGCAGCGATGGTCGCGGGCGGTCTCTGTTCGCGCTGTTGTGCGGCCTGCATGATGTCGGTAAGGCCACGCCGGCCTTTCAGATGAAGGACGAGGGTTTGGCGCAGCGCGTTCGGGCTGCCGGGCTTGGCTGGCGAGGGGTGACTCCTCAGCAGGGCCGGCAGTGGCATCACGCGCGGGCGGGGGCTGTCATCGTCCGCAAGTATCTCCCGCAGGTCGGTTGGAGTCGGCCGGGGTGTGACTGGGTGTGGCCGCTGGTCGCGGGCCATCACGGCCTGATACCGGACCGTGGCCGTCTTGTGCACAAGCCCGCCGTCCACGGCGCCGGACCGTGGCTCGACGTCCAACGTGCGTTCGTCGACCGGGTGGCCGGCGACCTCAACGTTGACCTGGCTTCCTTTTCGGAGCTGCGAACACCATCCCGCGGAGGTCAGCTTGCCCTATCCGGGATGATCATCATGGCAGACTGGGTCGCGAGCGACAAAGAGCATTTCGGTGGGCTGTCGGATCTGGCGGAGATCTCGATGAAGGGCTCGCGGGAGCGTGCACAGCGAGCCTGGGCACAGTTGGGTCTGCGTGGCGGGTGGCGCTCCGACCGGCCCGCACCCGGCAACCAGTCTGACCTGGTGCACCACAGATTCGGTAAGCCAGCCCGGCCGGCGCAGCGCGCCGCGGTCCAGGCCGTGCGGGAAATGCCCGGCCCCGGGCTACTGATCCTGGAAGCGCCGATGGGTGAGGGGAAGACGGAGGCGGCGCTCGCCGCCGCGGAGGTACTGGCCGGCAAGGTCGGTGCGGATGGGGTGTTCGTCGGAATGCCGACGCAGGCGACGAGCGATCCGATGTTCAGCCGGGTCCGCGGCTGGCTCACCGCGGTGGATCCCGAGGTTCCGATCGGCCTACTGCACGGCCGGGCTCGTTTCAACAAGGAGTGGGCGGCACTTCGGTCGCAGGTCCGGTTCGTCGACGTGCATGACGATCTCGACGAGTATGGGATGGCCGACGATTTCGGTACGGGTACGAGCGGCCCGGGTCGTCGCGACGCACCGCTGGCGGGCGCCGCGGCGGCCGCGGNGNGGTTCTTCGGATCGAAACGGGGGTTGCTCGCTGCGGTGACGGTCGGCACGGTGGATCACCTGCTGCAGGCGGCGACCCGGACGAAGCATGTGATGCTACGGCACGCCGGCCTGGCCGGCCGGGTCGTCATCCTTGACGAGGTACACGCCTACGACGTCTACATGGCGCAGTTCCTGTTCGAGGCGTTGCGCTGGCTCGCCGACACCGGCGTGCCGGTCATCGTTCTGTCCGCGACGCTGCCGCCGGTACTGCGTGCACAGCTCGCCGGCGCCTATCTGCAGGGCGCCCTGCAGCGCCCCGATGTCGACCTCGCCGATCTGCCGCGGCCCACCGGCTACCCGAGCACCACCGCGGTGTATATGGCCGACGGGAAGCCCCGGTTTTCCGTGACGTCCCAGTCACCCTGGCGTGAGTCCGTGCCCGTTGCGGTAGAGATCCTGGCAGAGCCCACCGACTTCGCCCCGGTGAGCATCGCCGCCGCTGTCTCGGCGGAGGTGAGCGAGGGCGGCTGCGCTCTCGTCGTGTGTAACACCGTCCAGCGGGCCCAGGTCGTCTACGCCGAGCTGCGGACGACGTTCGGTGATGACGTGGTGCTGCTGCACTCCCGGTTCACCGCAGCCGAACGCGCGAGCCGTACGGAAGACGTCGTGGACAAGCTCGGCCCCCCCGGACGGGAGAACGCCCAGGACCGGCCCGCGCGGCTCGTCGTCGTGGCCACCCAGGTGGCCGAACAGTCGTTCGACGTCGATGTGGACATCCTCGTCACCGATCTCGCCCCCATCGACCTTCTGCTGCAACGGGTCGGCCGGCTGCATCGGCATGACCGGCCGACCGGGCAGCGACCGGCCCGGCTTCGCGACCCGAAAGTGATCGTCAGCGGTCTGCGGCTGCCCGACGGGGCTGTGCCACTCTGGCCCGCCGGTAGCCGGGCCGTGTACGGGGATCATCTACTGCTGCGCTCCGCCGCTCTCGTCGCCGAAGCCGCCACGGGTGGTGGATGGTCGATTCCCGCCGACGTGCCCGGCCTCGTCGCTCTCGGCTACGGTGATGAGCCTCTCGGTCCGGCGCGCTGGGCTGATGCCGCGGCCGAGGCCAGGCAGGAATGGGAGGCCAAGGAGCGTCGTCGCCGGGTGAACGCCACCGGATTTCTGCTTTCCGGCGAGGACGGTCTGGGCCTGACCACGCTCGAGGGTCTGCACGACAAGGCGACCGCGCCGCTGGAAACCGAGGAACGCCTCACCGCGGTCGTCCGTGACAGCGACGAGTCCGTGGAGGTCGTCCTCGTCCGCCGCGGACCGGCCGGGTATCTCACGCTCGCGGGCCGATCGCTCGGGCACATCGGCGAAGTTGCCGTGTCTGACGACGCGGTCCTCGAAGAGGTCGTCGGAGCCACCATCCGCCTGCCCGCGAACAAGGAGATCACCGCCGCGGCGCATGCCGAACTGACTCCCCTGGCCGGCTGGGACGGCGACTCCTGGCTCCGCCGCACCCGCGCCCTGATTCTCGACGATCGCATGTCGGCGATCCTCGGGGGGCGACACCTGACCTATGACAACAAGCTCGGGCTGAGCCTCGCGCCTCGACCGGCTGCTGATACTCGACCGGCTGCTGGTAAAGGGTGAACTGCCGGACCGGGGCAAGGTGTTGATCTTCTCGGCGCTCAAGATGGGACGGCTGACTCCCATGCTCCGAGACAAGGCGAATCCGTGCAGATATACCGGTTCACCCCATACGTCACTGTATGTGCTACTTTCGGTGCGAGGCGGGAGCATGGGCACCGTTCGGCCAGTTATCTGGTCGCCATGGGTTAGGAGATCCTTGATGTGGCGACGCCAGATGTCCATCTCCTAGCAGGAGCCGCACGATCGGTAGCAGCCGACGTGCCGCGCCGTCGCGGTCGACCAAAACTGTCGGTGGCCCTTGGTACATCTCGGCTGAGCCACCGACGGTCGGCGCAGGCCGGGGCCTACGAACGGGGGAATGAGTGAACGGTTTCAACCTGATCGATGGGCAATGGATCCCAGTGATCAAGCGGGGGCGGCGCCTGGAGGTGGGGATCAGGAAGGCGCTCGTCGACGCTCACACGATCGACGGGCTGGCCCTTGATGATCCGCTCGAAGCCGTGGCGGTGCTGCGTCAGGTCCTGCTGCCCGTCGTCCTGGACGTGTTCGGCGCCCCCCGTACCGACGAGGAGTGGTCACAGCGGTGGGAGGCTGGCTGTTTCGACCGGATTATCAGGAAAGATCGGGCTGAGGATGAGGAGGGCATCGAGTCGTATCTGATCCGACAGGCGGCACGATTTCATCTGTTTCATCCGACGGCTCCGTTTGCGCAGGTCGCCGGGTTGCGGACCGCGAAGGACGAGACGAAGCCGGTGTCGCTGCTGGTTCCGCGGCTGGCCTCGGGGAACAATGTTCCGCTGTTCAGTTCCCGGACCGAGAACGACCCGCCGAGCCTGACGCCCGCTGCGGCGGCACGGGCGTTGCTCGCAGCCCATTGCTGGGACACCGCCGCGATCAAGACCGGAGCGGCGGATGACCCGAAGGTCAAGACGGGGAAGACGATGGGGAACCCGACCGGGCCGCTCGGGCAGTTCGGGATCGTCCTGCCGCTGGGTGAGACGCTCTTCCATACGCTGATGCTCAGCATCCCCGTCCTGCGGCACGGTCTGCGGCAGAAGGACCGGCCGCAATGGAGATCCGAAAGCAGCGCCACCTCCCGCTGGGAGACTCGCGCCCCGGAAGGGCTACTGGATCTGCTGACCTGGCAGTCGCGGCGGATCCGGCTCGTGCCCGAGGCAGACCCGACGGCTGTCGAGGATGTCTCGGTCCGACGGGTGGTGCTCACCGCCGGTGACCGGCTCACCGGATCGGTGCACGCACTCGAACCGCACACGGCGTGGCGGCAGGTTGACAAGCCCAAAGCCGACGAGCCGCCGGTCCGTCCGGTGCGGCATCAGCCGGGCCGGTCGGCCTGGCGCGGGCTGGAGGCTCTGCTGACCACAACGCCCTTGTCGAGTGACAAAGTGTTCGCGCCGACGGCGCTGTCGCAGCTCGCCCGGCTGCGTGACGACGGCTATGTCCCCGATGATCTGCCACTGCAGGTACTGACCGTCGGGGTGAAGTACGGCACGCAGTCGGCGGTGATCGACGAGGTAATGGCCGATGAGATTCCCCTCCCGGTCACCGCGCTGGCACGGGACTCCGCGGTCCGTGAGACCGTGCTGGCGGTGGCGGCCCAGGCCGAGAGCCTGCGGATCGCCGCCAACCGTCTCGGCGACGATCTTCGTGAGGCTGCCGGTGCGACGGACAAGCTGCCGTGGGACAAGGGCCAGCGGCTCGGAGAAATACTGATCCACAGCTTCAATCCGACGGTGCACCGGCTGCTAGCCGGGTTGCAGCAGCATCCGGAGGACGCCAAGCGGGCCGAACTTGCGTGGCGGATCCTCGCTCGGCGGTTGGCGTGGGAGGTCGTCGACCCGGTGTTGTCCGCTGCCGGTCCTGAGACGTTCCTGGGCCGCGATCCCGGTGAGCCGTTCGGCGCCCGCCTCGCCGGCGCCGAGATGTCATTCCGGCGCACGCTCAACGACGTGCTCGGCAAGGACGAGGACAACCGGCTTGCTCTGGCCGCCGCCTGATTCCCACGACCCGTCAGGAAGGTCTGATGACCGAGGTAACCGCGGCGCCGTCCGCATCGTCCACATCATCCGAGACGACATCGCCACGCGAGACGACATCGCCACGGCACTTCTGGGAACGGGACCATAAGGGCGACCGGCCCGACGGGGCGGATTTGGCCGTGTTGCGCCGCGGTGTTGGCCGCGAGCCTGGCAGCGTCCCGGAGATGTGGCGCTACTACTCCACGCTCACCGTCGATGGCCGCAGAACCTGGTCCCTGACCGCGGAGCACGTCGCGCTCACCTTGTTCGCGGTGCACCAGCAGTCCCTGCCCACTGCGGCGTATCAGCCTGGCATCGGGCTCGGCGAGGCTGCTCTACGCCTGCGTAGCAGCGACAAGTTCAGTCCTGAGGCGGTCGACCGGCGGTTCAACGCCGTGGCCACCGCCACCACCCTGGACGAGGCCGCCTACCACCTGCGTGGTCTGGTCCGCCAGTTCCGCCAGGTCCCCGTCGGTCTCGACTACACCCAACTCTGGCGGGACCTCATCGCCTGGCAGACCCCCGAGCGGATCGGCGACGTACGCCGCCGGTGGGGAGCCCAGTACTTCTACCGGCCCCCGAAAGACAAAGCCGCTACCCCGGCCGCCGCGTCCGGCACTTCCTGATCTTCCGTCTAACCTCCGGCGTTGCCTCCGCGCACCGGGGCTTTCCCGTCCTGACCCAGCAGAAAGAGGCATCTACCAATGCGCTGCTACATCGACGTCCACATCCTGCAGACCGTCCCTCCGTCCAACCTCAACCGAGATGACGCCGGTACCCCGAAACAAGCCGTCTATGGCGGGGNGAAGCGGGCCCGGGTGTCGTCCCAGGCCTGGAAGCGGGCGACGCGAACCGCCTTCGCCGACCACATCGATCAGGCCCAGCTCGGAACACGCACCAAGCGGATCTCCGCGCTGCTCGCGGAACGGCTCGCAACCCGCTGCGCGCTCGACGCGGAAACCAGCACCCGGATCGCCACCAGCCTTCTGACCGCTCTGAAGATCAGTGCGGGGAAGAAGGCGGCGGAGACCGCCTATCTGCTGTTCTTTGGCCGTCCCCAGCTCGAACGGCTCATCGACCTCATTGTCGAGGATGTGCCGCGCCTCGCCGATCTCAGCGACGGCGATCTGCTCGCCGCGGTCAAGGATGTGCCTGTCCTGGCTACTCTCGGCAGCGACCATCCGATCGACGTCGCGCTGTTCGGGCGGATGGTCGCCGACCTGGCGTCGTTGAACGTCGACGCGGCCACCCAGGTCGCGCATGCCCTGTCCACCCATGCCGTCGACGTCGAGTTCGACTACTACACCGCCGTTGACGACCAGAACGCCAAGGACGAGACCGGCGCCGGGATGATCGGCACGGTCGAGTTCCAGTCCGCGACGCTGTACCGGTTCGCCACCGTCGGCCTGCACCAGCTCGCCGAGAACCTCGGCGGTGACATCGAGGCGACCGTCGAGGCGCTACGGGTGTTCCTCACCGCGTTCACCACCTCCATGCCGACCGGCCATCAGAACTCCTTCGCCCACCGCACCGTGCCGAACCTGCTCACCATCGCGATCCGCCCCGACCAGCCGGTCAACCTTGTCTCCGCGTTCGAGAAGCCGGTACTGCCCCGTGGCCGGGGCGTCCTCACCGGATCCCTCGAGCAGTTCGCCATCGAACTCAACAGCGCGTCGACGCTGTGGGGCCTCCAGCCCGACATCCTCGCCTCCACCTACCGCGCCCCCGACGACACCAACACCAACACCGACACCACGGCGATGATCGTCAAGGCGCTCGGCGAGCCGAAGCCGTTCGACGAGGTTCTCGACACAGTGGTGGCTGCCGCCCGCGACCGGCTCATGAGCAGCGTCCGATGAGCCAGGACCCGCCCCGCCACTGCCTGGTGCTGCGCCTCGCCGGCCCCCTGCAGTCCTGGGGTTCCCGCAGCATGTTCAACCGCCGCGACACCCTCACCGAACCGACGAAGAGCGGGATCATCGGGCTGCTCGCCGCCGCCCAGGGCCGCCGGCGCACCGACCCGATCGAGGACCTCCTCAGCCTCACCCTCGGGATCCGCACCGACCAGCCCGGCACCCTGCTGCGCGACTACCACACCGTCAGCGACTACCGCGGCCGGCCGCTACCCTCCGCCGCGGTCAGCGCGAAAGGCCTCCAGAAACCGACGTCCCCGGCGAAGCACACCCACGTCACCGAGCGGTTCTACCTGCAGGACGCCGTGTTCGTCGCCGCCCTCGCCGCACCCGAACCGGTGCTCACCACCCTCGCCGACGCGCTGCGCACCCCCGCCTTTCCCCTCGCGCTCGGCCGCCGCGCCTGCCCGCCGACCCACCCCCTCCTCCTCGTTCCCGACAGCGAGCCGGACGCCGCTTTGTGGTCGGGCAGCGCCCTGGAGGTCCTGCGGCAGGTGCCGTGGCAGGCCCGCCCCGACCACCGCGACGCCCTCGCCCGGCGCAGGCCACCCCGCCTCCGCCGCATCGACCTACCCGTCACCGTTGACGACCCAGACGGGGACGACGTCCGGATCGACCTGCCGACCACCTTCGATCCCCACCAGCGAGGGTTCACCAGCCGCCGGGTCCACCAGAGCTGGGTCCACCTCCCACCCCCCTACGAGCTCACCGACGCCGACAACGTCGAGGGCACCACCCCGCACCACGATCCTTTCGCGATTCTCGGATGGTGACCGGACCATGACCTACCTGTCCCGGATCTGGCTGAACCCGCTGCGCACCGGCGCCCAGGCGCTACTGAAGAACCCCCAGCGCATGCACGCCGCCGTCCTCGGCGGGCTCAGCCGCCAACCCGTCACCGAACGGGTCCTGTGGCGACTGGAAACCGGTGAAGGCCTCCGTGGAGCAGACCGACCGCACCGCGCCGAAGTCCTCGTTCTCACCGAATCCACGCCGTCCTGGGAGCACCTCATCGAACAGGCCGGCTGGATCCACACCGACGAACCCCAGGTCCTCGTCCGCGACTACCAGCCCCTGCTCGACCGCCTCCACACCGGCCGCGAATTCCGCTTCCGGCTGCGCGCGAACACTGTCAGCGCCACCCGCACCCCCGACAATCCCTCCCCTGCCCAGAAGGAACACCTCGCCGCCCCCCGCCCCCGCGGTGTCCGCGTCGGCCACCGCACCGCCGCCCACCAGACGACCTGGCTCACTGACCGCATCGACCGCTGGGGATTCACCCTGCTCACCACCGCCGACCTCGATGGCCCCCGCAACCAGCCCGACGGCCCCCGCAACCAGCCCGACGGCCCCGGCGACACCGACGAGCCGGCCCCCGCGCTACGGCTCACCGCCCGCGAACGCCTCACCTTCCCCAAGAAAGCCAAGAACACCGAGAAGACTGGCCGCCGCGTCGTCCTCAACACCGCCACCTTCGAAGGCGCCCTGCGCGTCACCGATCCCGCCCGCGCCCGCGCCACTCTCCTGCACGGCGTCGGCCCTGCCAAGGCCTACGGCTGCGGGCTGATCACCCTCGCGCCCCTGCACACCGAACAGGCCGGCCGCTGACATGTGGTGGCTGTCCAATCCGCAGGACCTGCACCGCGTCGAGGACCGCGTCTCCANGCTCTACGTCGAGAAATGCCACGTTGACCGCGACGACAACGCCGTCGTCCTGGTCAACAAGGAACGCACCGTCCGTGTCCCCGCCGCGTTCGTCGCCACCGTCCTGCTCGGTCCCGGAACCCGCATCACCAGCGCCGCCGTGCGCCTGCTCGCCGACTCCGGCACCGCCCTGTGCTGGGTCGGCGACCGCGGCGTACGCATGTATGCCGCAGGACTCGGACCCAGCCGCGGCGCCGGCCTGCTCATGCGCCAGGCTTACCTCGTCACCCGCACCAGCGAACGCCTTGACGTCGCCCGCCGCATGTACGCCAAACGCTTCCCCGACGACGACGTCACCACCGCCACCATGCAACAACTCCGCGGCCGGGAAGGCGCCCGCATCAAAAAGATCTACCGCGATCACGCCACCCGCACCGGCGTCACCTGGAACAAACGCGTCTACACCCACGGCGACCCCTTTGCCGACAGCGACGACATCAACCGGCTCCTGTCCGCCGGACACAGCTGCCTCTACGGCATCTGCCACGCCGCCATCGTCGGCATCGGCGCCAGCCCCGCCCTCGGATTCGTCCACACCGGAGCCGCCACCTCCTTCGTCCTCGACATCGCCGACCTGTACAAAGCCGACTACACCATTCCCCTCGCCTTCGACCTCGCCGCCGCCGGCCTCACCGACGAGCGCGACATCCGCACCGCCTTCCGCGACAAAGTCGCTGACGGGCACCTCATGGCCCGCATCATCCACGACATCAAAGACCTCCTCATCGAGGAAGGAACCCGAGATAACGACGAGGACGCACTCCACTTGTGGGACGAGCTCGACGGCCACGTCCCCGGCGGCGTCAACTGGGCCGCCGACCTCGCCGACCAGACCGACGACACCACCATCCTCGGTGTCACCGGACCCGACACCGACCAGCCACCCCCACCCTGGTGACCGTCATCGTCCTCATCGCCACCGCCGACGGCCTCCGCGGCCACCTCACCCGCTGGATGATCGAAATCTCGGCGGGCGTCTTCGTCGGCAACCCCAGCGCCCGCGTCCGCGACCGGCTCTGGACCCTGCTCTCCCAACGCGTCGGTGACGGCCAAGCCATCATGATCGAACCAGCCACGAACGAACAAGGCTGGGCCGCCCGCACCGCCGGCCGCAACCGCACCCAGCCCGTCGACTACGACGGACTGATACTGTTTGCCCGATCTCGCCGATAAACCCGCAGGTCAGCAAGTGTCGTCCCCGCACGCGCGGGGATCTTCC
>NZ_JPHT01000001.1:60297-109160 GCF_000733325.1 Frankia sp. Allo2 | reverse complement strand
GCGTCGTCCCCGCACGCGCGGGGATCTTCCGGTGAGCAGGGGAGCCGGGTCAGTCGCTCTCGACGAGGACCACCTCGGAGGGGATGTTGCCCCGGGTGGCCACGGAGTATGGGCACAGGGCGTGCGCGGCCTCCAGAATCTCCTGGGCGCTCGCCCGCTCGATGCCGGGGATCTGTGCCTCGATCCGCGTACTCAGCCCCAGGCTGCCGTTGTCGTTCCTGATCAGCCCGACGGTCACGGAGACCGCCGAGTCCTTGATATCGATCTTCTTCTCGCGCGCGATGGCCTTGAGCGCGCCATGGAAGCACGCCGCGTAACCGGTGGCGAACAACTGTTCCGGGTTCGTGCCCGGTCCGTCGTCACCACCGAGGCCCTTCGGGGCGGAGAGCTGGAGGTCGACCCGGTTGTCGCTGGACACCACCNGTCCGTCGCGTCCACCCCAGGCGGTCGAGGTGGCGGAGTAGATCGTGTTCGCCATGGTTGCCTCCGTGCATCAGGTGTTGCCGAAGCTCCGGAGAGCCTGTGACATTTATGCAACCA
Organism: Frankia sp. Allo2; assembly: GCF_000733325.1. Classification (NCBI taxonomy): domain Bacteria; kingdom Bacillati; phylum Actinomycetota; class Actinomycetes; order Frankiales; family Frankiaceae; genus Frankia; species Frankia sp. Allo2. The sequence continues at coordinate 108,620 of NZ_JPHT01000001.1, read as the reverse complement.
AACTGGTGCCCTAAAAACTTCGCGGCCCACACCTTCGATTCCCGCCTAGCCTGAGCGGACGGCGGAGGAGAAGACCGGTGAGCTCGACCGACCGCGACGGGGACGGCCCCGGGATACGACGATCGACACTCGCGTGATCTCCGCCGCAGTCGCCGAGTTGGCCGAGCACGGCGTCGGCGGATTCCGCGGGTTCCACCGGTCCCGCACGCTGCCCTCCGATGGCTGCCCTCCCATGGGCAGCGTGCGGGCGATATCTCCAGGCGGTACGGGATCCCCAGGCGGTACGGGGCCGTGCTCAGGTGACGATGCCCCACCCGGGCAAGAGCGATATGAGCTGACGATCAACCAGCTCGGGCAGGGTCCATCGGCTTTGGCCGCCCGTGCCCACGCTGCCCGTCTCCGGACGATGGTTGACGGTTCTGCCGGTCACCTGGCCTGGTGCTGGTGGCCGGATTGCCCCTTCGCCGTTGATGGGCACGGTGGGGACGGTCAGTGGAAGGTCGAGGGACGGTCGGTCGACGGTGCTCCACACAGCCCGGGGTGGGAGAACGACGGCGGTTTCGTCGGTCACCGTCGTGGGTGCTGGTGAGCGGATTCATCGCTTATCGCCTCGGGGCAGTGCGACCCGAGGGGGCTCTGCACCGCGCCCGCGGACTTATCCACAGGGTGGGTGTGTCGCCATGGGCAGCGGGCGGCGACGTTTTCCACATCAGCTACCCGATCAGCTACCGGATCAGCCACCTGACGGTCCCCATAGATGGGCAGGGTGTGCTCGGGCGCACGGTTGTCCACAGGCCCTGTCGTGAGCCGGGCCCTGCCGTGAGCCGGGGACGGGCCCGTTTAGCCGGGGACGGGTTATCCGAACCGAGCTGCGCGCATCTCGCAGATGTCGGTGACCGGCGGCGGGTGCGGGGCGAAGCGCTGCGCGACCCAGGCGGTGAGCTCGGCCATCGATGCGCCGAGGACGGTGCCGTGGTCCGCGTCGGGGTAACGCCGGTAGTCCACGGTCGTGCCCTTCCGGCACAGCCCGGTGACCACGCTGTCGGTCACCGGGCGTCGGATCACCAGGTCGAGGTCGCCCTGGAGAACGAGGGTCGGAGCCATCTTCCGCAGGGCCACCTCTCGCTGCCGGGCGAATCCGGCTGCGAATGGCTGATGATCCAGTGGATTGACGGTAAAGGCGGTGCTGACGGACGTACCGATGCTTGCCCTGATGAGGTCGGTGGCGCAGCGGTCGCGGGCGATCGACAGCAGTCGCCGGCCGGTCGGGGTGAGTACCCGGTCCAGGTTGATCGTCCGGTCCTCGACGGACAGCCCGATCATCGCCAGCAGGACATAGGCGACCCCGTCGGCATTGTGCTGCAAGGTGGCGAGGGACGCCGGCAGGTCGGCCAGGGGGGCGGTTGCGACGACTCCCCGGATCCGTAGCTCGGGTGCGTAGGCGGCGGCAATCGCTCCGGCGGCCAACACCGCCTGGCCGCCCTGCGAATAGCCCCAGAGGACGACGTCGCGACCGGCACCGGTCGCCTTGAGGGCGGCGGCGGCGCGCGCCGCGTCAAGCACGGCCCTGCCCTCCGGCTCGGCAACATAGATCGCGTGTTCGCCGGGACTCCCCAGCCCCGGATAATCTGTGAGGGCCACGACATAACCGGCCCGGACGAGCGGAAAAGTCGAGGCGGCGGCGATCAGCGCGGGTCGTGCCGCCGACGGTGCACAGGCATCCTTGAGGCCCGTGGTGCCATGCCCGAACGCGACGATTCTTCGGCCGCCCGGCGGAACCGGAACGTTCTCCTCCGGGGCCAGGATTATCCCGGACACCGGAATGTCGACGCCCGACGTCGCGTGGGATCGGTACATCNCCCGCCACGCCCGGATGCCGGTCGGGGCCGGCGCGACCACCTGACTGGACAGAATTTCCCCGCGGGTTCCCGGTGGTAACGATGCACCTCGCTCATCGGGTCCGCCGGCACTGATTGCGGGGGATGATCCGTCGTTGCCATCCCGCTTTCCGCAGGCCGCAAGGGGCAGCAGTCCGAGCAGGAGCCCGAGCAGAAGCAGGACCATGAGCAGCGGGGTACGGACCGGGTGGGAAGGGCATCGGTGCGCCCCGACAGGGGTGGCCCCCGCAGCCGGTCGCGTCGGTCTCCCTGACCGCGCTGACCGCGCTGACCGCGCTGACCGCATCGGCCGGGAGCGCGGGGTCCGTGGCGTTAACGCATCCGGCCAGGCCGGCGGATCACTCGGATCACTCGGATCACTCGGGACAACAGGCCGCTGATCCTGGCTTGGCCGCCGATAACGCACGAATTAAGCCTAATGAGGCACATCCGGCCATCGACGTCGGCGGTCCACCTGGGCCGGCCAGATCTTGACTGGCGGCGGATCGCTGCACTGGACAATTTGGGAACTCATGATCGGAAACTCATGATCGGGCACCTATGGTGGGGAACCTATGAGGGACGTACCGGGCGCACCCGGGCATGCCGCAACCTGCCGGGACGCGCCCGGGACGCCGGGGAGCCACTCTTGCGGGTGCCCGGTGGGAGACGGGAGAGCGCTCGATACCCTTACGGTGTCCTCGGGCGGGTGCGGTGGCGGTCCCTCGACGGTTGCCGCGGTCTCACGGACGTGTCCAACCCGTCGTCAAAGCCTGTCGGAGGCCCGCGATAGTGAATGCATTCGCGTCGAACACCCTCGCTCTCGGCCCTGGCGTCCTCAGCGCGGACAGCTTGGCCAAAGCGGGCCTGGCTGTCGTTCTGCTGATCGTCTTCGCGGAGTCCGGCCTACTGGTCGGGTTCTTCCTCCCGGGTGACTCCGTGCTGTTCACCGTGGGTATGCTGATCGCCCGCGACGAGCTTTCCACCCCGCTGCCGGTGGCGGCTGTCCTGATCGGGCTCGCCGCGGTGACTGGCGACCAGGTCGGCTACCTAATTGGTCGAAGAGTCGGTCCGGCGTTGTTCCGACGCCCCGACTCGCGGCTGTTCAAACAGGAGTACGTCGAGCAGGCACACGAGTTCTTCGAGAAGTACGGGCCGCGGTCCATCATCCTGGCGCGGTTTGTTCCCGTGGTCCGCNCCTTCACTCCGGTTATCGCCGGCGTGAGCCGGATGAACTACCGCCTCTTCATCACCTACAACATCGTGGGCGGGGTGGTCTGGGGTTGCGGCATCACGGTTCTGGGTTTCTACCTCGGCAAGATAGACTTTGTACGGAACAACATTGAGCCGATGTTGATTCTGATTGTCGTCGTCTCGGTGCTTCCCATTGCTTTCGAATTTCTCCGGGCCCGCCGTAGGAAGCGGGCCGGGAACGGTGCCGTGCGGGAGGGCTCCGCTGGATTCGGCGGGAGTGCCCCGGTCGCCGACGAGGCTGAGACCTTCGCGGTACGGCCACGCCGCGGCGGCGGGCGTCACTCGGTCGCCCATCAACGTCAGACGCCGGGACTGACCGAGGCTGATCGAGAAGACCGAGGCTGATCGAGAAGACCGAGGCCGATCGAGAAGACCGAGGCCGATCGGGATACCCCGATGGTCATCGCGGCCGCGCGAACGGTTACCTGCGATGCGGGCCAAGTCGCGAGGACAGGTCCCGGCGGGCTCCGCACCGATACGGGGGGAGTCGGCGAGACGCCCGCCGGGACCCGTCAACCGTATCGGGTCAACGGGTCATTGTCGCCTCTCCTCGTCACCCAAAGGTGGGAACAGTCGCTGGTCGCACACCGAAAGCATCGTTTGTATGACGATCGTCTCACTATTGATGGGTGGTGCCGTGGCCTTGGGGACCATCGAGCGATCGCGGCAATCGAGCTGGTCACGGTCGGTGCAGTCTGCTGGTCACCGTCACCGCAGCCGGGTGACCGCAGCCGGTCGCGTCCGGACTCACAAGGCGTCCGGACTCACAAGGCGTCCGGCCCGCGTTCCCCCGTGCGGACGCGGGCGATGGCGTCGACGGGAAGGACCCAGATCTTGCCGGCTCCGCTGGCCGCCGATCCGCCCGATCTCCGGATCACCTCGATGACGTCCTCGACGTCGCAGTCCGCGACGACGCACTCGACCCGCACGGCGCTCACCGACTCATCGTGGAAGGTCTGCCCGCGATACGTCTGGGTACGCCACAGTTCGATGCCGAATCCGGTCACCTGGCTGACCGTCATACCCTGAATACCGAAGGTCTCAAGGGCGGTGCGTACGTCATCGATGCGATGTGGACGCAGGATGGCGGTGACCAGTCTCACCGGGACCTCACCAGGTTGTCTGGAACCGCATGCCGACGGCCCGGCGCACCTTCGGGATGAGGTTTCATCGCGGAGAAGCGTAGAGCCGGCAAGCGACGGTTCCGTCTCGGGAATGTCATCGAATGGCGTAACGGAAGGAATGGTAGATGTCCCTGCTCGACCGCGGTACACCCCCCGACCCGTTCGACGTGCTGCCCGCCAAACCGCTGTTCACCGTGACCAGTACGGACCTCGTCGACGGTGGAGTCGTTCCGTCCGATCAGGTGCACACCAGCGCCGGGGGCGCCGACATCTCCCCACAGCTGGCCTGGTCCGGTCAGCCCGCCGAGACCAGGAGCTTCGTCGTCACCTGCTACGACCCGGACGCGCCCACCGGCAGCGGATTCTGGCACTGGGTCCTGGTGGACATCCCCGCGGCGGCGACCGAACTTCCCCGCGGCGCGGGCAGCGGCGACTTCACCGGCCTGCCCGCCGGCGCGTATCACGTGCGCAGCGACTGGGGCTCCAAGGCGTATGGCGGGGCCGCGCCGCCGCAGGGCGACGTACCGCACCGGTACATCTTCACCGTCCACGCGGTCGACGTGCCGAAACTAGAGATCAACGACGAGGTCTCACCGGCCGTCGTCGGCTTCAACCTCACCTTCCACACTCTCGCCCGGGCCGTGCTGCGGGTGACCTTCCAACGCTGACGGGGCCGCCCTGCCGGCGCGGCGAGATCCCCGGGGATCGTCAGCCGGTGGAGCTGGGACTGGGCTCCACAGGCGGGTAACCGAACCCNCCCNTGAGGNCGGCGGCCCGTGGGACGGCCGGGCCGCCGGCGAGCTCCCGGCCGGCGAGCTCCCGGTCGCCGAGGAGTTCGTCGGCCATCCGGCGCAGCCGGCCGGGACCGAGATCCGGCGGGTCCAGCTCGGCCGGATCCAGATCGTCGGGGGTCAGGTTAGTGTCGTCGACCTCGCCGTGCATCTTCGAGCCGTTGAGCACCACGGGGATCTCCAGGTCGCCGACGACGTGCTCGACGTAGAAGGCGCGGGCGCCGATCAGCCACAGGGCGTAGCCCGGGTCGAGCCTGGGGAGCAGGTCGGCGGCGACGTCGGTGAGCCCGAGCGCGGCCTGCGTGTCGGCGATCTGATCGGACGCCTGCTTGTAGAGGATCCGGATCGCGGTTTCGGCGAGCAGGCCTTTGGCGATCTCCACCGAGTCCGGCGAGGCGGACAGCAGGTCGGAGATGCGGTGGGCGACGATCGCGTTCGCGCATCCCCACTGTCGGGCGAGCTTCTGCTGGGCGGACAGCCGGCGGACGAGGCCGGCGAACCGCATCAGCCGCCAGCACTCGTCGTAGACGACGTAGCGCTGCACGCCGTCCTGGCGCATGAGTGCCGCTTCCATCCACGCCTGCGCGCAGGTCATGATCAGGGCGATCATCTCATCGCTGCCCTGGACCCGCTCCAGGTTCAGCACGGCGATCGGACGGTCGAAGTCCAGGGGAGAGGTGGTCGGCCCGTCGAACAGACCGCCCAGCGCGCCGTGTGTGAGCCGGCGCAGGGTCAGCGTGGCATCCCGGGAGGCGTCGCGCAGCTCGGTCGCGGTCATCGGGAGGTTGACACAGTCCTCCTCGGTTGGATCCGTCATCGCCTCCAGCACGTGCGGCAGGATCGGGGTTGCCCACCGGTCCGGGGACGCCCCGGTGATCTGCCGGGTCACGACGTCGAGAGCCAGGTCGACCGCGGTGTGCTCGGCCGGGGTGAGCGGCACCCCCTTCGCCGTCTCGATCAGGGACGACAGCAGCGCCGAACGAGCCCGCTTCACCTCACGGGCCCAGTCCTCGTCGGCGATGCCCATCGGACGGGGTGGGGCGTCGAGCGGGTTCAGCCGGGTGGCCATGCCGGGCCCGATGTAGGTGGGCTCACAGCCGAGGCGCCGAGCCAGCCGCGTGTACTCGCCCTTCGGGTCACAGGGTACGGCGGCCTGGTAGCCGAACGCCGCCCCTCGCGAGATCAGCGTCTTCAGCAGCGCCGACTTGCGGGAGCCGACCGCGCCGAACACGGCGAAGTTCGGATTCTCGATGACCTGCTGGCGGTACAGCTCGAAGACGTCGAAGTCGAACGAGTTCCCGGACCAGACGTGCCGACCGATGTACATGCCGGGCGCGGCCAGGCCGGAGTCGACGACGAACGGGTAGATGCCGGCGATCTGCGCCGTCGTCTCCATGTGCGCGGGAAGCCGCAGCTTGTGGAACGTTCGCCCGCCGAACGGCCCGAACAGCCGTGGCGGCTGTGCGCCCCGGCGCAGGGCTATCTGGGCCCGGCGCATCGCAGCCTTCTCGGTGGCCGCCGCGGCCCGTTCCGCGCGCCGGCTGCGCCGGGGGGGCTCCGCGGATAGGCGTCCCTCGCGCCGCCGCCGCGGACCGCCGCCGAGGTCCACATAGCCCTCGGCATCGCGTCCCGGGTCGTGGGAGGTGGCCTCGTAGTCCGCCGCCTCGTAGCCGTCGGGGTCGTAACCGGTCTCGTCGTAGCTGGGCGGGTCGTCGAAGTCGCTGTCGTCGAAGTCGCTGTCGTCGAAGTCGCCGTCGCCGAAGTCGCCGTCGGGGCCCTCGTCGTCGGGGCCGCCGGGGCTGCTGTCGGCGCGCTCGGGGTGACCGGCCACGGCTTCACCGGCTGGATAGCCGGCCGGCACGTAACCGCCCACCGCATGGCCGTTGCCCGCATAGCCGTTGCCCGCATAGCCGTTGCCCGCATAGCCGTTACTCAGCTGGCCATTGCCTGGCTGGCCATGGCTCGTGTTGCTGTTACCCGGATAGTTGTTACCCGGATAGCCGCCGGTCGGGTAGCCGGTCGGGACCGGGTACCCGCGCGCCGAGGCGTCGTCGTGTGCTGAGCTCACGAAACCCCCACCGCCAACGGTAGCGCTCCGACGCTGAAGCCCTGATCCTGCTCGCCGACGAGACGCACCATCTCCAACCGGCTGCGTGAGGCCAGCGTTTCGGCCTCACCGCAGGCGTCGGCGAGCCCGTCGAGGTCGTCGGCGGAGACCGTGACGAAGCCGTGGAAGCGGAAGGCGCCGAATCCGGCGATCAGCTCCTGCTCGCGGCGTTCGACCTCGTCGGCCTCGGCCACGTCGCGCTGGGTGGTGACCTTCCCGACCTTGTCCCGCATCTGCTGTTCACCGAGGTGCGCCATCCGCCGTCGGTTCACCGCCTTCTCCGCCTTCCGGCCGGGCAGCGGCTCGACCATCAGTGAAACCGTCCGCCGACAGGTCGTCTCCATCAGCAGCGGAGCGAGGAACGCGGCGGGGGAGGGCACACGCGGCCAGCCATTGATCCAGTACGTCGTGTGGAAGCCAGAGTCGGTGCGGTAGTGGTCCCAGGCGGTGACGGCCCGGACCGGGCCGGCGACCGCCGGGTCGATGCCGGACGCCAACCCCTTCAGGCCCCCGGCGAGGTCCGTACTCGCACCACCCCGCGCGTCAATCATCTCGATCGAGTACGGATCGTAGGTGGTGCGGATGACCGCGGCGAGCGCCCGTGGCGGCAGCCATCCGACCGTGTTGATGGACGCACGGGCGAGAGCCGCCTCCATCGTGCGCAGTTCGCCGAGCAGGACGGCGCAGGCCGCCTGGTCACCGCCCCCGGCCCGCTGGATCGCGCGCCGGGCGTCCCTGGTCCGAAGCTGGAACGAGAGGTAGGTCTCGTGTCGCTGCGCCACCGGACCCGCCGCGTCGATGACCTGTTGGTAAGCGTCGGCGGCCCAGGAGTCGTCGTGATGCCCGCGGACCCGCCAGTGCCGCTGAAGCTGGTCGCCGGAGTCGGGCAACGTGCGTTCCAACCACTGGATGCGCGACAGTTTGCCGCCCCCGGCGGTCAGTCCGGCCAGCAGTTCCCCCCAGGCGTCCACCCTGGCCTGCTGGTCACCGGACTCCAGCAGGGCGAACTGGCTACCCTGCACCTGCAGGACGGCGGTGTAGGTCTGCTGCTTGGCATCCTTTACCACCGCCACGTACCGGCCGCCGCCGACCGGTACGGACAACATCACCAGCGACGACAGCGGCCCCGGGAGGACCGTTCGGCTGAGCTGGTCCTCCCCGGCGCCCAGCCGGAAGAACGCGCCACGGAACACCGTTTCGCCCGTCACCTTCTGCATCGTGAAGCCGAAGAGGATCGGCACCCACTGGTCGAGATTACGATCCTCCACCCGGACGAACGCAACAAACAGGAGCGTTACTCCCACCAGTACCCAGAGTGGGATGAACAGGAGCGGAGAGCGAAGTGCCCCGAGCACACACAGCATCACGCCGATCATCAGGCCGAGCTGCGGCCAGCGCATGCCCAGCATGACTCCGCCGCGTTCCAGCGGTCCGAAGCGGTAACTGCGTTCCGCGATCATCGACTACCTCGCTACCTCGCTACCTCGCCACTCAACTACTCACGTGCCGCCGGTGCGGGACGGCGGCACCGCCGCCGTCATCTTCGGAGGCCGGGACGCCGGCGGGGGCACGGGNACCCGCCTCGTGGCCTGACCGGTCCCGCGTGCCCCGCCCGTGACGGAACCCGGGCGCATCGTCCTCGTGGCGCCGACCGGCCTGGAATTGCTGCCGACCGTGACCGTCGCCCTGGTGGGGGTGGCGGCTCTTGCCGGTTGCCGGGTACTGCCACCGCCGGCCCGGGGCCGGCCGGCCGTCGAGCCGCGCACCGCGGCCGTGGCGGCACCCGTCCGGGATGACGTGCCCGCCGGAGCGCCGAGGCCGCTGCCACGACCGGTCCGTAGCCCGGCTGGCCGGGGCAGCGCGGGCTCGCTGCCGACGCCACCGACGCCACCGGCGTCGCCGAGCATGCCGCGGTTGCGGGTCTGCAGCCGTGCGCCGATTCCGCGGAAAGTCTCCCGCGACGTCGATCCCAGCAACGCACCCGCCCCTTGGCCGAACGACGCCGCACTGCGCCGACCTGCCGAACCGACGGCGCGCATCAGGTGGATGTCGGCGAATCCCATCAGATGCAGCAGGACGAAGGGAGCGAACACCGCCGCAATCATCACCACGGCCCCGCCGAGGATCGTCAGTGTCTGATCGACTGTGGAGCCGCTCGAGTCGCTTGCCACACCGGCACCGAGTGTGAAAATCGCGTAAATAACCGGCTTCGCGAAAATCAGCGCCAAGAGGATCTCGGTCGCCCGCTTGATCCAGGCGCTCGTGGACATCGTCGGCTGCCCGGCCAGATACACCGGGATGAACACCGCCATCACGATGATCGCGACCTTGCGGATGTACAGCACCACGAAGAGCGCAAACGAGAACAACGCCACCAGCAGCGACAGCACGATGTCGAGTGCGAAGTTCCCCTGCTCCGGTAGGGCCCGCAGTTGGGTTACCAGGGCCGAGCCGAGTGGCTTCCCGTCACCGAAGGCGTCGGCGATCCCATCCGAGGCGGTGAGCACCATCTGTAGCAGGGTGAGTGCGACGAACGAGCCGAGGATCGCGGTGCCGGTGGAGGCGAGCGCGCGTGCGAAGATGTGAGGATCACCGCGCACGGCGCCCATGATGCAGGCGCAGATGAACAGGCCGGTGACGATCAGGACCGCCACCCCAAACGCGATGTTGTAGTTCTGGACGACGTAGTCGGCATTCAGGTTGATGGTCGTCTTCTGCGCCGCGAAGCTGAATACGGAGCTGGACAGGTCCGCCGCCATGCCGCAGAAGGCCTTGCCTGTCGAGTTGAAGTACGCATCCGCACTCCCCGCTATCGCATCCTTGATGGGGTTGAGCGGGTTGAGTGAACTAAGCGATACAGCCAGAACTTCCTTATCTTCGGTCACGTTCCAGCTCCGACCAATAGAAATTCTTTGAAATTTTCAGCTGCGCGTTCGGTGATGGCGGGTTCTGAAGGGCCGTCTTTTTCGTCTTTAAGTTTCCAGTCTCCCGAACTCCATACGACCTGACAATAGTCGGTTCCCCAACCCTGCCGTGGGGCGAGATTCGGGTTTTGATTTCCGTAGATGCCGAATGCGACGGCTCCCCAGAGGGTGACATCGGCCTTATTCTCATCGTAGGAGCGAACCGCATATCCGGCGATGCGTCCAATTAGAGTGAAGTTGGGAGATTGAATGGATGAAGCGCCGTATGCTTTTGCGCTTTCCATGTCATTCGAAATGATCATTTCGGAAAGCCGCTTCGCCGATTCGGGTGTCNCGGAAATCGAATTGAACATGCTTCTTATGCGGGAAGGTTCACGATTTCGGAGATTTCCAGTAATAGCATCGTAGTTGGCGCAGGCGCTGACGGCGCCGGCTTCGGTGTGGGGGTAGCCGACCGGGATACCGAACTCGTTGATCCGGGTGGGGACACCGGGGACTGAGGTGGGGGCGGCGGTGTTGGCCGGTTGGCTGGACGGTTTCGGCGAGGGGACCAGCGTCGGCGTCACTCCGGGCGGGGTAGCGCTCGGAGAGGTCTGCGGCGCGACGGACGCGGTATCCGGGCCATTCGAACCATTGTCTGGGACCACGTAACGGCCGATGACCAATCCGCCGATCACACTCACCGTGCCAGTGGTCACGATGATGATGATCAGGCGTCTGGCCGCCCACTCCACAAGGCTTACCAACGCCCACTCCCCTCACAAGACGGCACGGTCATCATCGCAATGTCCGCCCGCTGGTATCCGGGGAACAGGTCAGAAGAGCGTTGACGATGGGTCATGGACCACGCCGGGGTCAACGGCAACGGTGAGCTCTACGGCGGGTTGACGCTGGCCAGCCGGGTTAGGGTCGGGTGCGGTGGCCGTTGCACCGGTGGCAAGGAAGAAGTTGACGAAGGCTGCCGCGGCACCGACGAGGAATGCGAGACCGAAGCCTGCGATCACACCGCTCTTGCCGACCATCGACGCGCGTTCGAGGCCCATCCGTTCGCCGAGTGCCCATGCGATACCGCCCAGTAGCACAGCGGCGACCGCAGCGATCACCGCATAGGCCGCCAGGCCGTTGACCAGGTCTTTCAGAGCATTGATGCCAGGCGCCTTGGAGTCATCCGGTTTGACCTGTACCTCAGCGAGGACAACGGTCGCCTTGACGGCGGCGGCGTCCAGGATCATCTCGGTTCCTTTCCCACAGGCGGGGGGNCGCCCNGCCGATCCGGTCCGGCGATCCTTGTGGGTGCCGTTGGTGACCGTAGGTCGCCAAATGATACGCCCTGCGCCGCAGGGTGATCCTCGGTAGTCGCTCGTGGGCCGCCGGAAGCGCCAGAATCTGCACGGGTGGTGACCGCTTCCACGGCGCCGCCGGCCGCAGCCCCCGGCTGATCGACAGCGCCCGCAGCAGCCGTGACCTCGGCTTTCGCGAGAGTGAACAGGGCTTCCACGGCGGCCGCGGCCAGCTGGAGGTAGGCGCGGCGAGTACGTCGGCGTAGTCGAGGAATCCGCACCGGAGTATGCCTGCTGGGGTCGAGCCGGGCGTCGTACGGGATTCGGATCAGCGTGTCGACCTGGCGCCCGAGCCGGGCCGCCGCCGCGCGGGTCCGGGGCGAGGGACGGCCCCGGCGCGGCGCAATCATGGCTGCCACGATCATCGGCCCGCCGTGTCTGGCTGAGCCACCACCCGCCGCGTCCCGCAACGTACGCAGTCCGGTGAGTGTCGCCTCCAGATCGGCGGCGGTCGCGAGTGTGACGAGGATGATGAGGTCCGCGGCCTGGAGCGCCGCAGGCGTCAGCGGTGCCTTGGCCGGCGCGTCGACCAGCACCAGCGGATAGGAATGCGCGAGCAGGCCGAGCACGGACCGCAGTCCGGTCGGGGCGACGGTGTCGTCCGCGGGGACGACGGCGGCCGCCTCGTCGCCGGAACCGCCGCCGCCGTGCCGGTCGGATCCTCCGCCAACACCGCGTCGCACGGGAAGCACGTCGAGGTCCCTGGTGCTGCCTGCGGGACGACCGCTGATCATCAGAGGTAGATCGGTCACCGTACTGTCGGAGGCTTGCCGGCGGGCGACGTCGGCGACCGTCGTCGTTCCGGCCGCGCCGACCCGGATCGCGAGCGGATCACCGCGTGGTTCGTCCTCGTCCTCGGTGCCGGCGCCCACAGGCGACGATGGCGCCCCCCCGGGAGACTCCCCCGGCCAGAGATCGACCGCGAGGACCGGCTGCGCCCGCACCCCGGCGAGGGTCAGCCCGACGACCCCGGCAAGGGTGGTGGTCCCGGAGTAGGGGAACAGCGAGGTCACCGCGATCCGCCACGAACCGGGCAACGGGATACGGGCCCGGTCGCGCAGAGAGAGCCGTACCGGGATCTCTTCCCATGGCTCGAGATCGCGCACGCCGGCCCACGGCTCCTGCCACGGCCACAGCCGACCGTCCGACGACGGCCGGCGACGCGAGACGGTCTGGCCGCCTGCCGCCGCGGCCTCGGGGGTGGATCGAGACGCCGGATCCGGCTGCGGTTGCGCGGGGGGGAGCACTGGAGCCGTCGGCTGCTTCGTGTCCGCGGCTGGCGCGGCCGGCGCGGCTGGCGCGGCCGGCGTGTAGCGGGCGACCGGCGGTGTGACCGGCACCGCGCAGACGTGGCCCGGGACGGACGATTCGGAGGGGACCGGATCGTCCGTGGGAGGGGCCTGCGCATCCCCGGGGCCGGTTACCTCGATCGGGCCGGCCGCGGCTGGCCGGCTGGCCGCGGCGGATGGAACGGTTGCCGTCGGCGGATCGGTCGGGCCGCTGATCGGCGCCGCATCCGTCGGCGCGGCCGGTGTCGGCCGCGGAGGCTGCGGATGGCGGGGCGCGGAGGCGCGCGGCGGCCGGACGCGTGGCCCGTTCGGGGCAGGCAATGGCCCGTTCGGGTGTGGTGGTACCGCAGTTGGGTCGCCACCGGCACCAGGACTCGCGGCCGGGCTGACGCCTCGGCCTGACGCGCTGCCACCCGGCGCGCTGCCACCCGAGGCGGTGTCCGCCTTCCGCGAGGATTCCACCGCGCCCGGGGGGATCGGGGTCGAACCGCGGGGATCTGCCGGCCGGGTTGGACGGCGGGAGGGATCAGCCTGGTTACGGGGCGGAATCGCCGACGGGCGGCCGGCGCGCCGGGCAGCGGCGCCGCGGGTGCGCCGGGAGCTGGTGTCCGCGCCCGTGGTCGCCCGGCCCGGCCCGGCGCCGGGTGCCTCGGTCCTGGCGCCCGGCACCGATGGCGGTGTGTCGTCGGACGTGTTTGTACGGTCCGCACCCGAACGGGCCGCCGATGTCGCATCATCGAGGTGGAATGCCTCGCTCTGCCACGCTTCGTCGAGTGGCTGCGGCGANCCCGTCCCGCCCCGCCGTCGATGCCGTCGGCGCCCGGATCGTGAATGGGGNGGTGACTCTACGTCTTCGGTGCCTGCTGCTTCGTCCCGTACGTACTGATCGTTTCGTATGTACTGATCGTCTCGTATGTACTGATCGTTCCGGATGGGCGGACCGTCGGGAGGGGAGACCGACGAGGGGATGCGGGCACCAATGAGCGAAACGGGCCGCGCGTCGCCTTCCTCACCGTACGGTGCCTGTGGCACATCGCTCACGCGCCGTCGACCTCCCGGCCTTCTAAGGTTAGCTAGTGCCAGTTAAGGTTACTTACTGTTATCTGCGCTCGGCTGCGGTCNGATCGATGTAACACGAGTCATTCGAGTATGACAAGCTCTGGTCGAAGCTACCCATCATGGGTGGGTCGGTGTACCTTCCGGAACCGGAGATGTGCCGTCCGGATTGAGGGGACGAACCGGCGGACGGTTTGGCGGACGGTTGGCTGTGATCCGCGACGTGGCGGGCTGGGGGCGGCCTGGACGACACGGCACCGTGCGTGCGGCAGATGGGAAAGGAGCGTCGGTGGCGCAGGACGGCTTCTCGATGGCGACGCCTCGGCCATCCCAGCGCTCCGGCGCACCGCAGGGGGTGACGCCCGCGAAATCCCCGGTCGGCTCGGCCCCGGCCCGGTCTGCTCCGGCGGCATCCGGCCGGGTCCGCACGGCCTCGGCCCGCTCGACCGGCATGTCACCGACCGTCGCATCCCGCGGCACACCGGCGCCCGCCGCCGCGGCGCCTCCGCTCGCGCCCCCTCCGCTCGCGCCGACGTCGGCCGGTGGCGTGCCGTCCCGACCCTCCGACGACGACGAAGTGCTCACCGTTGACGAACTGGTCGCCTGGTTGCGGTTGTCGGAGAGCACCGTCCTCAAGCTGCTTTCGGAACGGGCCATCCCGGCTCGCAAGGTCGGTCACCAGTGGCGGGTGCGTCGGGGGCGGGTGCGGGACTGGCTGGACGGTCGGGAATGAGCGCTCTCNCCCCGGTGCCGCCTCGCTCCGGCCGGCCGCGGTGAAGCCCCGCCCCTGGCTGGCCGTCGGGCTGCTGCTCACCGTGGTCACCGTGGCCGGATGCGGCGTGTCGGGTAGTACTGCCGGTCCGTCTCCCGCCCCGTCCGCCACCACGGGGCCACCGCCCGGGGCGAGTCAGGCGCCGGGTCCGCCGCTGGCCACCGCGTCCGCGCCACCAACCGGCGAGGTGGACCGGAAGGACCCGTCGGCGGTAGCCGCCGACTGCTTCACACGCTGGCAGTCCTTCGACGCCCGGACGGACCCCGGCCCGGCAGCCGGTGTCGAGCGGGCCCGCGACTGCCTCACCGAGGACTTCGCGGCCAGCCTGGGCGCCGGGGGCGCGGGCGCCGGGGGGTCCGGAACCGCTGCCGGTGGGGACGGTCAGGCGTGGCAGGAGGTGCGCGCCGCGGGCACCCACTCGCGGGTGACCGTGCTGGCGACCACGCCCCTGGGCGGGATCGACACGACGGCCACCGGTCGGGTGGTGCTTCAGCTGAACGTGCGCCGCGAGACGGCGGCGGGCGGCGCCGCCCCGGTGGTGACGCTGTCCACCCCCGCGCTCACCCTCCTGCGCCAGACCGACGGGACGTGGCGGGTCGCCGGTGCGGATCTGTCGAGCGTCGCCGGTGACGCACCGGGCCGGTGAGGCGTGATGGCCCGCGGCTTCACCCGTAAGCGTTCCCGCTGGCTGGTCTGGACGGGGGCGGGCATGGCCCTCGCCGTCGGCGGCATCGTCATGCTGGTCGCCGTCCTCATTCTGATCATCACCGGTCCCTTCATCCAGGATCAGGGCGGGGGTAACCGGACCATCAGGAACTCCGACGGCATCCCGGCCGAGTACCTGCAGACGATCATTGATGCGGCGAACGCGGCCGGGTGCGCCGAGGTGACTCCCGCCCTGCTGGCCGCCCAGTTACATCAGGAGTCGGGTTTCAACCCGCGGGCCCGGTCACCCGTGGGCGCGATGGGGATCGCCCAGTTCATGCCCGGGACGTGGGCGTCCCACGGGCAGGGCGACGTGTGGAACCCGGCCGACGCGATCCCCGCGGCGGCCCGGTACGACTGCGCGGTGGCGGCCTCGGTCGCCTCCGTGTCCGGCGCGGCCCAGGAGAAGATGCTGGCCGCGTACAACGCGGGAGCGGGCGCGGTGCTCGCCTTCGCCGGCATTCCGCCGTACACCGAGACGCGTAACTACGTCCGCACGATCCTCGCGCAGGCGCAGGTGTACGGTGACGCCTTGGAGCTCGGCGTCGACATCCCCGCTGGTTCGGTCGCCCCGATGGTCGCCTTCATGCGGTCGCAGATCGGCAAGCCCTACGTCTGGGGTGCGACCGGTCCCGACGCCTGGGACTGCTCGTCGCTGGTCCGGGAGGCGTATCGCCGCATCGGCATCGAGCTCCCCCGCGTGACGACCGACCAGCTGCGGTTCGGCCCGCAGGTCGCGGGCGTCGATCCGCAGCCGGGGGACCTACTGTTCACCCCGGGCACCGACGGCACCGCCGAGGCGCCGGGTCATGTCGGGATGTACATCGGCGACGGCCGGGTCATCGCGGCCAAGGGAGCGCGGTGGGGGGTCGTCGAATCCGACATCTCGGACTGGAGTGGGACCGTGGCCGTGACCAGGCCGCTGGCCAGGCAGCGTTCCTGATCCGGATTTCCTGCTCCGGACACTCCGGGTGTGCCGTTGCTCCGCTCAGGTAGCCGCCTGGGACACGAAGGTGGACAGCCCGTCGGCCACGCCACCGAGCGCACCGACGGCGCTGTGCACCACATCGGCGGCGTTACCCGGTGCTGTCACCGCGAAGAACAGGGCGAACAGCCCGACGCCATACGGCCAGAAGATTTTTTTCATCGAGGACCTCACAGAAAACCCAGTCGACACGGCCAGACGGACACCAACGTCGGTGCGTTACCGACAGCATGTGTGTACTCACCTTGAGTAGTCACCGCAAGATGAATCGCCGGAGCGATGAGTGAACTGCNCGGTGGCGGGGCCGGGGGACAGCGGATGGACAGGGATCTGACCATAGGTGGGCAGTAGGCAACGGATGGGTGAACGGATCTAATAGTGCATGCCACCCCGGGTCGGTTGACTTCGATTCCCGGCGCGGGGTGGCTGTCCGGGGCAATGGCCGGGGCCCGGCCGGGGAAGCTCCCGCCGGAGCCGCTCAGGACCGTCAGGACGGCGCGATGCTCTGCGCGAAGCGAAACAGGTTGTCCGGGTCGTAGGCGCGCTTGACTTGGCGCAACCGCGGAAGGTTCGCCCCGTAGTACGCATCGGCCCAGGTGGTGAGGTCCGGGTCGATGTAGTTCTGGTACGCCGACGACGACATGAACGGCGCCGTCGCCGCCACCGTGGATCGCAACCAGCTCTGGTTAGCCTCCTTGTCCGCAGGGGATGCGTCGACGGAGTAGCCGGCGACGAACTGGGCGCTGGCGAGCGTGTTGCGGTGCACGAACGCCGTGTCACCCGGGCCGACCCGGTTGATCGCGCCGCCCCAGGAATCCAGGATCACGCCACCCGGACCGGCCCCGGGTGTGCGCTGGCGTCGCTCGAGCGCGGCGAGCATCGTCTCGATCCCGCCGGCAGGCATCGGTTCGGTGAGGAATGCCGAGGCAGCCCGTTGGGCCACCCGTGGCAGGGTGCCTCCGGGCGTCCGGTCGCGCAGGTGGCACGCGTCGACGCTTTTGCCCGCGCAGCCCGCCTCAAGCAACATCGTCTCGAGATGGCCACGCTGGGCGACGAAGGTGCTCGAGGGCCTCCGGCCGACGGCGGCGACGAGGTCGGCGAGTCGATCCCGCAGCCACGTGATCCGCGTGTCGTCGGCGCCGCCCGCGAGCACGCCGCTCACCCGCAGGGCTGGGCTGCCGGTGGCCCCGGTCGTCGGCATCGAGGTCACGACGCAGGTCGACCACAGGTCCTCCGGCGCGCCGCCGCTGTCGGCGATCCAGCCCTGCCACGCGGTGAGCACGTCCGCCGCCACGTCCCAGGGCCAGCGGTAGGTGAACAGCGCCAACGGTGTCGCCCGATGGGTGGCGAAGGTGAACGACGTCACGATGCCGACGTTGCCCCCGCCCGCACCGCGTAGCGACCAGAAGAGGTCCGGCTCGGTGTCGGCGTCGGTGCGCACGGTCTCCCCGGAGGCCAGCACGACCTCGGCGGAGACCATCCGATCGCAGGTCAGACCGTAGCGCCGGCTCAACACTCCGATGCCGCCGCCGAGGGCGAGCCCGGCGATGCCGACGGTCGGGCATGATCCGGCTGGCAGCGCCAGCCCGTTCTCGGCGAGTGCGGAGTAGACGTCGATCAGCAGCGCTCCGGCCCCGATCAGCGCGGTGCCGTCGGGCCCCGGCCGGACCGACGCCATCGCAGTCACGTCCACGACCAGCCCGGTCGTCGTTGAGTAACCCCCGTAGCTGTGGCCACCGGCCCGCGCGACGAGATGTATCCCGGTGGAGCGGGCGAAGTCGATGCAGGCCGTGACGTCCCCCGCGGACATGGCACGGACCACCGCCTGCGGACGTACCGCGTCGAAAGCCGGGTCGAACAGCATGCTGGCGACGGCGTAGTCCGGATCGGTCGGTCGCAGCAGCGGACCGGTCAGTCGTTCGTCGAGCGTGCGCCAGTCGATCTCCGTCGGTATTGGGTGGGGGGCGTCCTCCTGCTGACAGGCGCTCATCAGGCCGCCACCGAGCCCGAGCGCGGCGAGCCCGAGCCCGCCGGCTCCGGCTGCGGCGGTCCGTAACACCGATCGTCGGTCAGGCTCGTAATCCACGGTCAGTCCTCACGGCTGCTACGAGTCCGGGGAGTGGACGATGGTCGTCACGAGTCGTCCGACCATCCGTGCCATCGGCGACAGCCTAGGTCACCGGCGACACCCTAGGTCACCGGCGACACCCTAGCCCGGTTGGGCGACGGTCGTGATGGTGCCGTTCGGATCGATGCGGCGCACCCGATCGTTGCCGTTGTCCGCGATGTAGAGCGCGCCGCTGCCGTCGACCGCGACCGAGCTCGGGTTCTTGAACTGGGCCGCGGTCGCCGGGCCGCCGTCGCCGCCGGAGCCTTCGCCGCCGGTGCCGGCGATCGTGGTGATCACGCCGTTCGGGTCGACCCGGCGGATCCGGTGGTTGCGGTAGTCAGCGAGGTAGAGCGTCCGGCCGTCCGGGCCGACGGTGAGCGACGGCACGTTCAGCCTGGCCCGGGTGGCCGGGCCGCCGTCACCCGAGAAGCCCCCCTCACCGGTCCCGGCGACGGTGGTGATGATCCCGTCCGGGGTCACCTTCTGAATGGTGTCGCTGGCGAGGTCGGCGAAGTAGAGGGTGCCGTCGTCGGTCATCTGGAGATCGTTCGGGCCGTTGATCTTCGCTGCGGTGGCCGGGCCGCCGTCGCCGGTGTAACCCGCGACTCCGGTGCCCACGTACGTGGTAATGATCCCCTGTGGGCTGATCTTGCGGATCCGGTGGTTTTCGTAGTCGGAGAGGTAGACGCTGCCGTCCGGCCCGGTGGTCACCTTTTCCGCACTGTTGATCTTCGCCGCGGTGGCCGGGCCGCCGTCGCCGCCGTAACCGGCGTCACCGGTGCCGGCGATCGTGGTGATGATCCCGGCTGGGCTGATCTTGCGGATCCGATTGTTCTTCGNGTCCCCGATGTAGATGTTGCCGGCCTTGTCACGGGCGGTCGATCCGGGCCCGTCAAGCTGCGCCGCGGTGGCCGGGCCGCCGTCGCCGCTGATCCCGCCGGCTCCGGTGCCCGCGAGGTCGCTGACCGCCCCGGCGGGGGTGATCTTCTGGATGCGGTCCGTCGCGAGGCTGGAGACGAGTAGCGAGCCGTCGGGATCGACATCGACGCTGTAGGGGCTCAGGCCCTGCACCGACAGCGCCGTTCCCCGGTAGGCGGTTGCGAGGCGTGCCGTGCCGCCGCCGCGGTCACCGCCGCGGCTGCCGCCGCCCGAGTTCGTCACCGCTGCCACGATGCCGACGGTGATGGCGACGATGACGACGAACGCGACCGCTCCGATGATGAGCGGCGTCCGGTTACGGGCGTTCGGACTCGACTGGTGCCCGGCCTGGCGGGTGGCGGCCGGCGGTACCCCCGCCATCCCGTGCACCGGTCCCCCCGGACCGGGCCGGTACGTCTGGCCGCCGGGACCGCCGGGGGCACCCGGTCCGCCTGGGGCATCCGGTCCGCCATAACCGGGGCCGAGCGACCGCGGCGCTGGGGTCGACCGCGGCGGTGGAGTGTTGCCCGGCGGGAATCCACCCCAGCCCGGCCCACCCGGTGGTGGATATCCCCCCATCGGATGGCCGGCCGGACTACCGGGTGCTCCGGGGCTACCGGGGAAGCCCGGACTACCGGGTGCTCCGGGGCTACCGGGGAAGCCCGGACTACCGGGTGCTCCGGGGCTACCGGGGAAGCCCGGTCGACCGGCGGCCGGCGGGCGCGGGGTGGTCGAGGTGGCGAGCGCCGCCTCCCGGATCTCGTCGTCGATCCGCACCTTGACGTCGGACCGGGACAGCCAGGTCGGGCCGAACGCGCGGCTGCTCGCTCGGGCGAGTTCCAGGGCGAAGTCGGCGGCGTCGGCGAAGCGGATGCTCGGATCCTTCGCCAGCGCCCGCAGGATCACCGCGGAGACGGGTGGCGGAACCATGGTGAGCGGTTCCGGCATGATCGTCAGATGGTGGTGGGTCAGCGGTTGCACCGCCATCTGACGGCCGAACAGCGGCCGGTTGGCGATCATCTCGTAGAGCACACCCGCGAGGGCGTAAAGATCGGTGGACGGGAAGAGACGCGTCCCCATGATCTGCTCGGGAGCCATGTAACGCGGCGTTCCCAGGATCGCGCTGGCGGTGGTCTCCGCTCCGTCGAAAATCTTGGCGATGCCGAAGTCGGTCACCTTCAGCAGCCCGTCGCCGGCGAACATGATGTTGTCCGGCTTGATGTCCCGGTGCAGCACTCCGTGGCCGTGCGCCGTGGCGAGGGCGGCCGCGGCCGCGAGCCCGATCGAGCAGGTGGTCTCGGCGGAGACCGGTCCCGAGCTCATCCGCTGTTTGAGCGTGCCGCCGGAGAGCAGCTCCATGACGAGCAAGCAGGTGCCCTCATGCTCCACGTAGTCGTGGATACGCACGATGTGCGGATGATCCAGTTCGGCCAGCACCCGAGCCTCGGACAGGAAGCGGGTACGCAGATCGGGGTCGTCGGAGGTGTCCAGCAGGATCTTGATCGCGACCTTGCGGCCGATGAGCCGGTGCTGGCCGGCCAGCACGAGCCCGTAGCCACCCCGGCCCAAGTCGCCCTCGACGGAGTAACCGGGAAGCGCCGCCTCCACCCGAGATTTATCTATCAACAAGGTCCAGATCCGTCCGCTACCACGCCGGGCATCCGCTGTACCGCCACCCGTGCGCCGAGAACCATCCTGGCCTGCAATGACGCCCTTCGTCGGATTCCTGGTGATCCTANGGCCCTGACCCCCCATTCCCTACCCCCGGCAGGCCGATCCGGCGTGCCGGATCGGCGACACGGGCATGCCGACGGGGCTGACGAGCGCCGCCGCCGCCGCAGTGCGGATGATGGGCACTGCGGCACACGTTGAACCTGCGAGGAAGGGCATCCCACGTCATGTCGACAACCGAGCCCGCTGCCCCGGTGGCTCCGCTGGACATCACCGCGACCGAGGAATGGGCGGCGCTCACCACGCATCTGCGCGAGATCTCCGAGGTGTCCCTGCGGGATCTGTTCGCCGCCGATCCCCGGCGTGGCGAGACGTTCGCCGCCGAAGCGGACGGACTCTATCTTGACTACTCCAAGAACCGGCTGACCGCGCGCACCGTCGAGTTGCTGACCGCGCTGGCCCGGCGCGCCGGGCTGGCGGACCGGATCGAGGCGATGTTCCGGGGCGAGAGAATCAACGTCACCGAGAACCGACCGGTGTTGCACGTGGCGTTGCGCGCCCCGGCCGGAACCCGGATCGAGGTGGATGGCGTCGACGTCGTCCCCGACGTGCATCGGGTGCTCGACGCGATGTCCCAATTCGCCGACCGGGTGCGGTCGGGGGACTGGCTGGGGGCCACCGGTGAGCGGATCCGGACGGTGGTCAACATCGGCATCGGCGGCTCCGACCTGGGACCCGCCATGGCCTACGACGCCCTGCGCGACTATGCCGACCGGTCGATCGAAGTCCGGTTCGTCTCCAACGTCGNCCCCACCGACATCTGGGAGGCCACCGCCGATCTCGATCCGGCCAGCACCCTGTTCATCGTCTCGTCCAAGACGTTCACCACCCTGGAAACGATCTCCAACGCGCGGGCCGCACGGTCCTGGCTCACCGGCCTGCTCGGCGAGGACGCCGTTTCCCGGCACTTCGTCGCGGTCTCCACGAATGCCGAGAAGGTCGCCGAGTTCGGTATCGACACCGTGAACATGTTCGAGTTCTGGGACTGGGTGGGCGGCCGGTACTCGGTGGACTGCGCGATCGGCCTCTCGCTGATGATCGCGATCGGGCCGCCGAACTTCCGGGAGTTCCTTGCCGGTTTCGCCGCTATGGACACGCACTTCCGGACGGCTCCGTTCGAGCGGAACCTTCCGGTTCTGCTCGGTCTGATCGGCCTGTGGTACCGCGACTTCTTCGGTACAGCGACGCACGCGGTGCTGCCCTACAGCCACTACCTGGGCCGATTCCCGGCTTATCTCCAGCAGCTGGACATGGAGAGCAATGGGAAGTCGGTCGATCTCACCGGGCGGCCCGTGTCGACGCCGACCGGACCGATCGTCTGGGGGACTCCCGGCACGAACGGACAGCATGCGTACTACCAGCTCCTGCACCAGGGGACAACGATCGTTCCGGCCGATTTCATCGGCTTCGTCCGGCCGAACCATCCCGGGGTGGGCACGGCGGATGGCGCCGGGGTGGACCAGCACGCCCTGCTGCTGGCCAACTTCCTGGCGCAGACAGAGGCCCTCGCGTTCGGCCGGACAGCCGCGGAGGTGGCCGCCGAGGGTGTCACGCCGGACCTCGTTGCGCATCGGACCTTCCCGGGTAATCGACCCTCGAACACCCTGCTGGCCCAGAAGCTGACTCCGTTCGCCCTCGGTCAGCTGATCGCACTGTACGAGCACAAGGTGTTCACCCAGGGGGTCATCTGGGGGATCAACAGTTTCGACCAGTGGGGCGTGGAGCTCGGCAAGGTGCTGGCCGGTCGGATCATTCCGGAACTCGGGTCCGAGCAGGAACCGGAGCTGGGGCATGACAGCTCGACGAATGCTCTGATCAAGCGTCTGCGGGCCGGCTGACGCCCGCCGGGGATCCAGCCAACCGAGGCATGTTACTCTGCGTAATCGATCGGGGGTGGCCCCGCGCGGTGACGACATCGGGGGGTGGAAGTCATGCGGGTGGATGCTGGAGCCTTGCGGATGTCCGTGCGGCGGACAGGCGAGGACGTGCTCATCGAACTCGCCGGGGAACTCGACACGGCCGGGCGGCTCCGGTTCCGTGAGCAGATCGGCGAGCATCTCGGCCGGGGCGGGGGGACGGTCACGGTGGATGTCGCGGGCCTGCGCTCGATCGACGTCCCGGGGCTCGCAGCTCTGCTCCGCGCCGATCTGCTGCTCCGCCGGGTGCACTCATGTCTGGAGATCCAGGCACCCACGCCGGCGTTCGCCGCGTTGTTGCGGGAGGCCGGTCTCGACGGTCGGCTGCGGGTCGGTGGGGGATCCCGCCGCCGCTGACCGCCCCCTCGACTGTCCGCATCCCGCTGGCTGGGAGACGGCTCAGCCGATGAGCGGTGACGTCCGATCGCCCGATGACGCGGGTGCGCTGGGGGTGGCGGGTGCGCTGAGGGTGGCGGGTGCGCTGAGGGCCGCGGGTGCGCTGGGTGACGGTCGTGCACCGGATGGTCCGGAGTCACCCACCGAGGCGGTGCCGTCCTCGGTGACCAGGGAGAGCAACCCGCGGGAGCCGATCAGACGTTTCTCGATTCCGCCCATCATGAGCATCCCCGCCATTACGAAGAGTGGAAAACCGAGCACCATCAGCAGGACGGGTGGTGTGAGACTCACCGAAAGACCCCCAGGCTGGCTTACGGATCTGATCGGCACCATGGACGCCGTACCGTAGGCGTTACCCTCGGACCTCCGTTGCTCACGTCCCGACAGTCGTCTCACCCGACTCGGGTGTCCACCGGGTTCTCCCCGAGGGGGCCGCCGATTCCGGCCGGGTGGAAGAATGAACCGCAGCTCAGAGGTCTGTTTCGGGATGCGTGTTGTTCCCGGTGTCCGCGGGCTCGTACCCTTCCCCCAACATGTCTGCGCGGCCCGCTCCATTGCCCGCTTATAGCGGCCGTCCGTGGGTTCGTGACGCGGACCTGCTTGCGCGTCTCGACCTGCTCTCCGAGCAGATCGATTTCGCCCTCGCCGAGATAGCCCTGCGGCGGGCCGCCTACCAGCGAGCCTGCGAGGAGGAGGCCGCCTGGCCGTGGGCGCCCGTCGGCGTTGAGGTACTGAGCCGGCCGTCCGTGGCGCAGGCTCTGGCCGGCGAGCTCGCCGCCGTCGAGCGGCTGCGGTTGTGGGCGCAGGAGATGTACTGGTTGCAGGAACAGGCGCGGCTGCGCGGACTGCTGCGCTGAGCGCGCGGGCGCGGACCCCCGCTAGCCAGTTCCTGGCGAGGGGTCTCCCGTCCCTGCTGAGGGGTCTCCCGTCCCTGGTGGGGGGCCTCCGGTTCCCGGCGGGGGACCGTCGAGCGCGTCGAACAGCCGGCGGCCGAGGTTTGCCGCGGCGACGTTGCCCCGGTGCAGATACCGGGTGATGCCAGCCTCCAGGCTCTCGGCGGCGTCGTCCTTGCGGCCGGCCCGGTAGAGAACCTCGGCGCGGGACAGCAGCGCATGTCCCTGGCCGTCGACGTCGTCGGTGCGGCTGGCGAGATCGACGGCGGTGTCGGCGAACCGGAGGGCCTCGGCATCGCGGCCGCGCAGCGCCAGGAGCTTCGCGTGGACCCCGCACCATCCGGCCTGGGCCGGTAGCTGGTCGGCGGCGGCGGCGTCCCGACACCGGGTGACATACTTGCCCGCGTCGTCAACCTTGCCGAGCCGGACGAGAACGTCGGCGAGTGCCGCGGCCCGGTTGGCCAGGAACGCGCGTTCCCCCATCCGGGACAGCTGCCGGCAGCTTCGCCGCAGCTCCCGCTCGGCGACTGCCAGCTCGNCGGCGAGCNGCNCCNCCCGGGCCACGACGAACCCGCCATGAAAGGGGTCGGTCCGCGGGGCGCGCAGGTCGTGAACGATCTCCTCGGTCGCCTTGAGATGGATCCGCGCGCCCTCCAGATCCCCCGACATGGCGGTGAGGACCGCGAGCTGGGCGAGCACGGCCCGACGCAGAGCCCGGTCGTCGCCGGCGGCGTCGAGGGCCTCGTTCGCCCGGGTGATCCCGACGGCGACCGGCCGGGGCCCCCAACTCATGAGCATGGTGAGCTCGCGGCGCAGCGACTGCGCGGCCCGGGGCACGCCGGACTCCTCCGCGTGCCGGACGGCGTTCTCCATCGCCCGCTCGGCCGCGGCGAACTGCCCGGCCGCCAGGTAGGCATTGGCCTGGCTACGGCAGGCGAGCGCCGCGCCGACCTCGTCGCCGGCCTGCACGAAGTTGGTCAGGCACACCGCGGCTTCGGTCAGCGTCCTGGCGACCAGGCCCTCCGGATCGGTGGAGAACAGCACCCGCAGGTACGCGAGCCGGGCGTGGGCCCGCAGGCCCTCCTCCCCGGCGCGCCGGGCCCGCTCGGTCACCTGGCGCAGGATGCGCTCGGCGTCGGAGAGCCGGCCGAACGAGTACAGCGCCCAGCCGAGGTCGATCTCGGCCCGTAGCCGCAGTGGGTCCGTCTCGGGCAGCAGGGTGATGGCCCGCTTGAGCAGCTGGGCCGCGCCGGTCTCGTCGCCCTGGCGCACCCGGTCCGCCGCCTCGATCAGACAGGTCGCCGCGGATCGGCCCAGCTCGATCGTCTCGGTGTCGCGCTGCCCGATCTCCACCCGGTAACGAAACGCCTGCTCCAGATGGTAGCCGACCAGTTCGTCGTGCTCACCGGGGCCACCCTCCAGCCGGGTCTGCAGCCACTGGGCGAACCGCTGGTGCAGATCGGCGCGCTGCCGTTTGGCGGTGGACTGGTAGGCGCAGTCGCGCAGCAGCACGTGCAGGAACCGAAACGCCTCGACGCCGGGCAGGTCGGACCGGTCCGGATGCACCAGTTCCTTGCGGACCAGGCTCAGACAGTGGGCGGCGACCATCGGCTGTTCGCTCGGGTCCGACAGGTCGATGACAGCGTCGAGGTAGAAGCGTTCCCCCACGATGGCGGCGCGTTCAAGGACCCGCCGTTCGGGCGGGTCGAGCCGGTCGAGCCGGGCCGCGAGCAGGGACGAGATGGTCGGCGGCACCGTCACATTGCGCAGGCTGCCGGTGGCGATCCACCGGCTGCCCTCCCGGCGCAGCAGGCCGTCGTCGACGAGGGCCGCCACCATCTGCTCGACGAACAGTGGGTTGCCGGCCGCGGAGGTAGTGATCCGGGAGACGAGGGCCGGGTCGAGGTCGTCGGAGCCCATCAGGGTGCGGATCAGGCGCTGGCAGCGCGCCTCGGTCAGCGGCGCCAGCAGCATCGAGGTGGCGTTGAGCTTGCCGCCNCCCCAGTCCCGCCGCTCCTCCAGCAGTTCCGGGCGGGCCAGGCACAGCAGCATGATGGGGGCGTCGCGGGACCAGTCGGCGATGTTCTCCAGCAGGTCGAGCAGGGTCGGCTCGGCCCAGTGCACGTCGTCGAACCACAGGATCAGCGGGCGTCGGGCCGCCAGCGCCTGGAAGAAGGACCGGACGGCCCAGAAGCTTTCCTGCGGACCGAGTTCCGCGCCGCCCAGCCCCACCAGGGGCGCGAGCGCCTCGACGATCTCCGCCGCCTGGGTGACACCGTCGAGCAGTTCCCGCAGCCGACGCCGCCCGTCCGGGGCGCTCTCGTCAGCGGACAGACCAGTGGCCTGGCGCACCATCTCCATCAGCGGCCAGTAGGCGATGCCCTCGCCGTAGGACAGGCAACGCCCGGTGAGCACGGTCGCCCGGTTCGCCATGGCCGCGCAGAACTCGCCGACCATCCGGGACTTGCCGATGCCCGCCGGGCCCAGCACGGTGAACAGGTGGCAGGTGCGTTCCTCGACCACGGCCTCGAAGGCGTCCTGCAGCCGGCGGCGTTCCCGGTTACGCCCGATGACCGGGGCGGTGAAGCCGTGGGTCGGGGCCCGGCTGCCGGGACCCGCGGTCGGGTCTACCAGCCCGATCAACCGGTGCACCCGCAGCGGGTCGCGCTTGCCCTGGACGACCAGGGGGCCGAGCGGGCTTACCGTGACGCTGTGCCGGATGAAGCGGTAGGTGGTGTCCCCGATGAGGATCTCGTCGGGGGGAGCGGCGTGTTCCAGCCGGGAGGCGACGTTCACCGGATCGCCGGTGACGCCACCGCCTGCGACGGTCACCTCGCCGGTGTTGATCCCGATCCGCACCCGCAGTTTCAGGCCCCACTCGCGCTGCAGGTCGGCATTGAGCGCCTCCATCGCCGCCCGGATGTCGAGGGCGGCGCGAACCGCGCGCAGCGCGTCGTCCTCGTGCAGCACGGGAATGCCGAAGACGGCGAAGACGGCGTCGCCGATGAACTTCTCGACCGATCCGCCGTGGGTGTAGATCACTTCACGGACGGTGGTGAAGAACCGCCACATGACCTGCTGCAGCGGTTCGGAGTCGATTCTCTCGCCGATGTCGGTGGACCCGGTGATGTCCACGAACATGATCGTCACGGTCTTCCGGGCGCCGCTCCCCGGGGTGGGAAGGGGGTTCCCACATCCGGAGCAGAAGCGGGCCCGCTCGTGGTTGTCCTCCGCGCATGTCGGGCACGGCACCATGTGCCGGATGGTAGGCCGATCGCGACCCGATGCGGTGGGGGATGCGCGTACCCGACGCGCCTGAGGTGACCCATCCCACGCCGGTGCCACCGCCGGGTCCCGGCCGGGACGGCGCGACCCGGACGGCTCATCCGCCGGCGGCCAGCCTGGCGCGGTCATGACGGCAGCTCCCGCCGCACCGCGAGGAGCGCCGCCACCTGGGCCAACACTCCCCAGCCGACTACTCTCCAGCCGGCCGCGTTCACCTCGACCGCCCCGCAGCCACCGAAGACCAGCACACTGCCGGAACCAGGGGTGACCAGACTCAGCAGGATGCGCAGCGTCGTTGTCTTGCCGGAGCCGTTCGGCCGCAGAAAACCGGTGATGTTCCCTTCCCGCACCGTGAANCTCACGTCCCGGACGGCGCGCTGGGACCCGTATCGCTTGGCCAGATGGTCTATTTCAACGACGGCGGTGACGAGAGCCTCCCGGCGGAGGTCCGAGCGGGGCAATATCTACGGTAACCTGTCACCGTTCCAGATCCACCGGCGGCTGTCACCGCTGGCTGGGTCGCGGTCGCCGGCCGGGAGATCGGTACTTCCCGCGGGGGCTCCCCGAACCGCGATCCCCCGAGGAGTTTTCATGGACGCTCTCGCCTGCCTGATGACGCGCCGCACAGCGACCCGGCTCGTCGAACCCGGTCCGACGGTGGAGCAGATTATGATCATGCTTGGCGCCGCCACCACGGCGCCGGATCACAAGATGCTGCGGCCCTGGCGCTTCGTGGTTGTGCGGAGCGATGCCCGCGCCACCCTGGCTGCGGCGATCAAGCGGGCCGCCGAGGCCCTCGGCGGGNTGCCCGAGCCGGTCATCCGCAAGACCGCGGGCAAGGCCACCCGTTCCCCGGCGCTCATCGCCGTCGTCGCATCCCGTGTCGGTTCGAAGGTTCCGGTCGCCGAGCAGGACGCCTCGGCCGCGGCAGCGGCGCAGAACATCTGCCTGGCCGCGCACGCGCTCGGCGTCGCCTCGGCCTGGAAGTCGGTGCCGATGCAGGACAGCGCCGAGGTCCGGGGGGCGTTCGGGCTGACGTCGGACGAGGTGCTGGTCGGCTGGGTGGAGCTCGGGACCCAGGCGGACACCGCGCCGCTGCCGGCGCGGCCCGCCGTTCGGCTGGCCCAGGTCGCGACGGAGATGGAGGTCGACGGGACGCTGGTTCCCGTGGCGGCGGACGATCGGATCTCCCAGTTCGGGCAAGTGACCACGGTGTGAGCGGCAGGTTACCTAAGCTGGAACACAGGTCTTGAGATCGGGCGGCCTGGACCGGGGTATGACTCCGGCTCCCGAGGTGCGACGGGAGGTACGCCGTGTATGGCGGTCTTCGAGGCCGTGGCGGTCTTCGAGGCCGTGGTGGTCTTCGAGGCCGTGGCCGTCTCGGCCTGACCGTGGCCGGAGGGCTGCTGCTCGCGCTGGTCGTCGGATGCTCGGAGCCGGGGTCGAGTGGGTCCGGCGGCTCGGTCGCCCGGCCGGGCTCGGTGGTCACGCCGAGTGCGTCGTCTCAGGACCCGGGCGGCCCGGGCGCGCTCGGGACCTCCGCCGCGGCTGCGACGCCTGACGTCTCACGGGCGCCGGGCCCCTCCGGAACCTCCGCCGCCCCGGACGGTGTCGCGTCACTGCCGGTGCCGACTCCGCGAGCATCCTCCGTCTTCGTCGGAGAGGCCTGTTCCCCCGCCGAGGACACCTCGCCCGCGACCGCCGTCAACGGCCTTGTGCTGTTCTGCGCGCCCGTCGGCGGGACCGGCCCGGCCGGCATCGGTCGATGGTCCACGGAGCCGCCCGCCCCGGCTCCCGTGGTTCGGCCGGATGAGGGCGGGAACTGCGACCCCGAGGACGTCGGGCGCATCGTCCAGGACTCCGCCGGCCGCCCGGTGTCCTGCCTTCGGGACCCGACGGGCACCCTGACCTGGTCCGACATCTCCTGAACTACGTCGCCACGTCGCCACGTCGCCGGGATGATCAGCCGTTGCGGCGGGCCCGGCGGGNGGNGNGGGNCTCGGCGNCGGNCCAGAGAGCCGGCAGCACCAGGGCTCCGAAGACGGTCGCCCATGCCCACGGATGATCGGCCAGGTAGGGCACGACATCGTCGTGTAGCCAGGGGAAGAGCCGGTCATGGATCACCGGAACGACACCGGCCGCCGCGAACACCGCGATGAGCCCCGCTCCCACGACCGCCAGTCCTCCGGGCAGGTGCCGCCAGCCGGTAAGTCCGATCATCAGCAGGCCGATCAGGCCGACGACGATCCCCAGGCCGCCGACGATGCCCGAACCGGTCAGCCCGCCGGCCGTGCCGAGGCCGACCAGCGCTGTTCCCACCGCGATCGTCATCCGCCGCCGGCCGTGCGTGACATCCCGGATCATCTCGAAGGCGAGACGGGTGACGGTCCGGGCGAGGAACGCGACCGGCCGCAGGGGCCGTGGCAGCCGGCGGGTCGATGTGGCCCAGGCGACGACCACGGCCACGATCTGGGCCAGGGCGGTCACCAGAACCGGGCCCTGCGCCGCGTCGGTGATGCGCTCGTCCGAGACGCGGCAGGCCTCGAGTACCTTGTCCACCGCTCGCGGGGGCAGCGCGCCGGGCGTGACGGGGACGCCGCTGAGCCCGGGTGGCCGGGGCGGTCGGCGCGCCAGAGCCGAACTGTCGACGCCGGCAGGCCGGTGGGCACCGGTCTGTCCCGCGGCGATCCTGGCGGCCACGGCCGCGGCCAGCGAGATGACCTCGGCGCCGCGCGGCTCGTCCAGGTTCGGGGAGCCTGTCCCTTCCGGTACCGCCGAGGCCCCCGGTCCGGTCGTCGTCCCGGGCCGGCTCGGTTCCACGGTCAGGGCCCGGTCGACGGCGGCGAGGAAGTCGGCGGTGGGCCGCGGATCGACCCCGGCCTTGTTGTCGCGCCGCACCGCCTCGGCGACCCCCACCAGCTCCTTGGCCGCGATGTCCCGTTGGATGCCGGCGGCGACCCAGGTCGCCGTGACCGGAAGGTTCGGCGGCACGGGGGCGTCCGGATCGGTCAGAAAGCCAAGCTCGTCGAGTACCTCCCGCGGCGCCGGGATGCCGGCCACCTCGGTGAGATCGTCGACCAGATCCACCAGCCAGCCCCGGCGGGCCAGCGCCGCGGCGTGGGCGTGACCGGCGGGGNCGGCGGNGTCCCGGCGGATCACGAGCCGGCGTGGATCCAGCATGATCCGGACCAGCCAGCCCGCACCGTCCAGCCGTCCCCACATCCAGTCGTTGGCCCGCCACGAGGACTTCGCGAAGGCGCCGAAGTTTCCCAGCTGCAGGCCTGTGACCTTCTCCTCGGCCAGTGCGCGGGCGGGATCGAGGCGGTTCGGTAGATCCGCGCTGATCTGGACGAGCTCAACCGGTTGGTCGAGGACCGCGGCGCCGGTGCTTCGTTCGACCAGGTGCACGTCGAGCACGGCGATCAGGGCGTCCGCGGGAGTCGACGGGAGGTACCCGACGAAGTCCGCGAGGGTCCGGGCCGCCACCGCCCGGCGCTGGCCGACGCTGAGACCCTCGGGCCTGGTCTCTGGTCCCGCCGGAGGCCGGGCCGCGGGGGACCGCCGGTCCACGAGATCGGTGAGCTCGGTCCGCAGGGTCTCGATCATCCGCTCCAGGGAGCGCCAGGCCCGGGTGAGCTCGTCCTGCCCCGCGTCGCCCTCCGGGTCGGTCCGCAACCAGCGGCGGGCAGCCTCGGCGATGACGTCGAGCAGCGGTGCCCCGGCCATCGCACCGAGGGTCTCGCTGACCGTCGTGAAGACGCCGGGCCGCAGGGCCGCGGTGGCTGTGGTGGCGGTGGTGTCGGTGTTCCGGATGGTGGCGTGCGATGCGCCGTGCACGGCCGCCGCGAGCCGGGCAAGTCGGATCCGGTCCGCCGGCTCGGGGGAGAGGACGTACCCTTCGTTGATCATGTTGATCAGTAGACCCTTGGCGGCGTCGAGCGCGGGTCGGCCCAGCCGCCACAGGTCGGCGAGGTCGGCCGTGGTCGGCAGCCGGTCGGGAAGCATCTGGATCACGGCGTTGACCGCGGCGTTCGTCATCCGGGCGGGTCCGGCCGCGTCGGTGCGCAGCGCTTCGGTGTCCGGGGGACGGGGCAGATCGAACCGACCACCGAGGACGCGCAGCAGCGCCTCGATCACCGGTGGGGCGATCTCCTCTGCCAGGCTGCGGCGGTAGGCGTCATAGACGCTCTCGTCCGCTAATCGGGGACCACCGGCCGGGGCGAGGCGCAGCAGCCGTCGCCGGTTCGCCCGCGTACCGCGTACGGCGCTGTTGTGGTCGCGCAGCGTCGCCAGATCTGTACCGATCGACTGGTTCAGCGCCGCGCCGAGCACCTGGAGAAGGGTGGGGATCACCGTGGGTGGCACAGGCAGGGCGGGCGGTGTGGACGTCCTGGTTGGTGCCGCCGGATTCGTTGGTGCCGCCGGATTCGTCGGTACCGGCATCCGCGGCGAGGGCACGACGTAGGCGAGCACGCGACGGACNTGGCGTTCGGCGGGCCGGTCGAAGATGGCCGCCAGCGCCGGTCCGATCGGGCGGTTGACCAGGATCCCGCCGTCCGATGCGTGGAATCCGTGGGAGGCGTTGACGTAGCGGGCCATGTCCGGGTGCGCGGCGTCGACGGCGTGCCCCACCGGCACGTAGGCCGGCTCGAAGGCGCCCGGAAAGGCGGAACTGGCCCGTGCGGCCAGGGCGAGACGGGGGACCGCGCCAGGGTCGGTCAGGTCCTGCGTGCCGAAGGCGAACAGGCCCCGGTGGTCGACGTCGTACATGGTGCCGCCGAGTGAGTCGGCGTGCTCGGCGACCTCGCCGCGCAGGATCGTCGTAGTGATGAAGACCGATGTCGGGCGGTCCATGCCGGCTCGGTCCATGCCGGCTCGGGCCGTCTCCCCCACCGCTGTCAAGGCGGTGTGCAGCGCGGGCAGCACGGCGGTGTCCCCGTGCAGCAGCGAGGGATACGTCTTCTCGTGGGGGGTGCGCATGAGCGCGTCAAACGAGCCGAGGGACAGCCACAGGTCCCGCAGCGGGGTGAGATCGGCGTGGTGGGTGTTCGCGTAGCCCAGCATGGCGGCGTTGATGCCACCGGCCGAGGTGCCGGCGAGTACGTCCACACTGACCTCGACGTCGAGGATGGTCGCCAGCCGGGCGTAACGGGCAGCGACGGCGGCGTCCGCGTCGTCGGCCCGGTCACGGTCCGGGCTGGTCGCAAGGTTGATCTCGGTGGCGACCCCGCCCATCCAGACGGCGAGGCTCGCGCCACCGGTCATGACGACCGCGAGCCGTACCTCCTGGGTGGCCGGGTCGCGCATGAGTGGCAAGAGTAGACGTGCCCGGCCCCGGGCCTTCCCCGTTTGTCGGAGAAAAGTTGGATCGCGACGACTTCTTCCCAGCCGCCACTCTTGTCAACGGGTTACTCGTGAGTAGCATGGGAACAACGTACTCACGAGTAGCTAGCCGGCATCGGCCGATCACGGTGTCCGGCGGTCCCGGGAAGGAGCCGTTGATGGGCCACTACCGGAGCAATCTGCGAGACATCGAGTTCAACCTGTTCGAGGTGTTCGGGGTCGATCGCACGCTCGGCACCGGTCCCTTCGGGGAGATGGACGCCGAGACCGCGCGCGAGGTGCTGGCCGAGCTCGATCACCTCGCCTCCGGACCCGTTGCCGAGTCCTTCACCGACGCCGACCGTCATCCACCGACCCTGGATCCGGCGACCGGGTCGGTGACCCTGCCGGAGTCGTTCAAGAAGTCCTACCAGGCCGTTCTGGACGGTGAGTGGTGGCGGCTCTACCTTCCGCCGCACCTGGGTGGGCTGGGTGCGTCTCCGACCGTCGCGTGGGCGGCCTCGGAGCTGCTGCTCGGAGCGAACCCGGCCATCTTCATGTACATGGCCGGGCCGACGTTCGCGGCGATCCTGCACCGGCTCGGCAACGAATGGCAGCGCCAGCTCGCCGAGTTCGCCATCGAACGGCACTGGGGCGCGACGATGGTGCTCACCGAGCCGGACGCGGGTTCCGACGTCGGGGCCGGTCGTACCAGGGCGATCGAGCAGCCCGACGGCACCTGGCACATCGAGGGCGTGAAGCGGTTCATCACCAACGGGGACTGGGATGTCCCGGAGAACATCATCCACCTCGTGCTCGCCCGGCCGGAGGGGCACGGCCCGGGGAGTAAGGGCCTGTCGATGTTCGTGGTGCCGAAGTTCATGCCCGATCCGCGGACCGGCACGCCCGGCGCCCGTAACGGCGTCTACGTGACGAACATCGAGAAGAAGATGGGCCTGAAGGTCTCCGCCACCTGCGAGCTGCGGTTCGGTGAGCGGGCGCCGGCGGTCGGTTGGCTGGTCGGTGACGTCCACNAGGGCATCGCCCAGATGTTCCAGGTGATCGAGTACGCCCGGATGATGGTGGGCAGCAAGGCCATCGCCACGCTGTCCACCGGATATCTCAACGCGCTCGAGTTCGCCCGCACCCGCGTCCAGGGTGCGGACCTGGCCCGCGCGTCGGACAAGACGGCACCGCGTGTCACGATCATTCATCACCCGGATGTCCGCCGGATGCTGATGATGCAGAAGGTGTATGCGGAGGGCATGCGTTCACTGGTGCTCTACACCGCGACGTTCCAGGACCGGGTTGCGCTGGCCGGCGAGCGGGGGGAGGCCGACGAGCTCGCCGAACGCATCAACGACCTGCTGCTCCCGATCGTCAAGGGGGTCGGCTCCGAACGGTCCTACGAGCTGCTCGCCTCTTCACTGCAGATCCTCGGTGGTTCCGGGTACCTGCAGGACTATCCGATCGAGCAGTACATCCGCGATGCCAAGATCGACACTCTCTACGAGGGCACCACGTCGATCCAGGGCCAGGACCTGTTTTTCCGGAAAATCGTCCGGGACCAGGGGCAGGCGCTGGCCTCCGTGCTGGGCGAGATCCAGACGTTCGTGAAGGGCGAGGCCGGCAACGGCGCGCTGCGGGCGGAGCGGGAGGCGCTGGGGGTGGCCCTTGAGGACGTCCAGAGCATGGTGAATTCGCTGGTCGGGTTCCTCACCGGCGCCGCCGAGGAGGCCGCCGCGATCTACAAGGTCGGCCTGAATACGACGAGGCTGCTGATGAGCCTCGGTGACCTGATCATCGGATGGCTGCTCCTGCGCGGCGCCGAGGTAGCCCTGCGGACCCAGGATTCTCCGGCGTCCGCCGGGGCCCGGCCCGCTCGGGACGCCGCCTTTTACCAGGGCAAGGTGGCCGCCGCGCGCTGGTTCGCGGCCAATGTGCTACCGGAGTTGACGGCGCGCCGGGTAGCGCTGGAGTCCACCGGCCTCGGGCTCATGGAACTGCCGGAGGAGGCGTTCTGATGTTGCCGCGGCGGGGTTGCGTTCTTGCCGCGGAAGGGNATATGGACCGGTATGGGAATCCCGTTGAGTCTTTTACTCTTGGCCCTCGGCGCCATCCTCGCCTTCGCGGTCCGCTCCGAACCGTCCGGGCTCGACATCACGGCCGTGGGCATCATCCTGATGTGCGTCAGCGCCATTGGGCTCGGCCTCACCCTGTACCGCGACCAGTGGCGCAGGAAGATCGTCGAAGAGTCGGTCGAGAACGGCGTGCCCGCGCCCAGACCGCTCGATGACGGCATCATCGTNGACCCGTCCGCTCCGTTCGAGGCCCCGCACCGGCGCGAGCTGGGACTGACCCCCGAGGAGGATCGTCGGCTGAACCCCTCACGCCATCCGGAGGCGACCTACGGTGACGGGCAGCCGGCCATCCACGTGCACGTCGAAGGGGACCACCCCCTGTCGCCGCACTGAACCGTGCTCGTTCACCGGTCCGCCTGCCCACCGCCCGGTCCGGTTCCCTGGACGGTCCGTGGGGACGGACCAGGGAACCCGGCCGGGCGCTCGTCCGCGGGGGCGAGCCGGGATGGTCGGTTCAGGAGGTGCGTAGCGGCGGGAACGCCTGATCGAGCTCGTTGCGCATGTCCCGCTTGAGGATGTCGTCGGCGTCCGAGGAGGACTGACCCTCGAGCAGAAACCGAGCCACTCGTAGGGTGAGGTCGACCCGCTCAGCCAGGTTGAGCGTGCCGGTGAACCGGCCGCTGGAGTTGGCGGAGGTCAGAACCTTGGCGACGAACTCGTCCGCGGCCTGCAGTGCCTCCACTCGCGTCATGGTTCCACCTCTTTGTGCCGGAAGCCGGTCAGAGGCGCAACCGTACCAGGGAGCGGAATCTGGGCCGTTGTGTGCCCCTCTTGCGTGCAGTGTGCCCGTTTGTGGCCAACTGGTGGATCCGATGAGTCGATCAGGACCAGGCGAGTGCCACCGTGGGATCGGTGATGACGGCACCCACGTCGGCGAGGACCGCGGAGCCCAGCGCGCCGTCGACGATGCGATGGTCGAACGAGAGTGCCAGCTGTACCACCGTACGCACGGTGAGCTGGCCCTCGTGCACCCAGGGCATCGGTCGGATCGAGCCGAGGGCGAGGATCGCCGCTTCGCCCGGGTTCAGGATCGGGGTGCCGATGTCGACGCCGAGGACGCCGACGTTGGTGATGGTGATCGTGCCGCCGCGCAGATCCGCGGGGCTGAGCCGGTCCGCCCTCGCCGCGGTGGTGAGGCCGGCCAGGGCGTGAGCCAGCCCGACGACGTCGAGCCGGCCGGCATCCGGGATGGTGGGCACGACGAGCCCACGCGGGCCCGCCACGGCGATGCCGAGGTTCACCCGGTCGTACACATGTATCTCCGGCCGGCCACCGTTCTCCGGCCGGCCACCGTTCTCCGGCCGGCCACCGCCCGCGTCCTCGACCCAGGATGAGTTGATCATCGGATGTCGGCGAACGGCGATGAGCAGGGCTCTGGCGACGAACAGCAATGGGGTGATCTTGATCCCGGTGAACTCCGGCAGCGCCGCGATCCGGTCCCGGGCGGCCATCGTCGCCGTCGCGTCGACGGTGAGGAACTCGGTGACATGCGGGGCAGCCGAGACGCTGGCGACCATCGCCTGCGCCATCGACCGCCGGATGCCGGTGACAGGCACGTGCCAGGTACGCGTCTCGGCGGAGAAGGTGGCCCCGGCGGGGATGACGCCGATCGGCGGGGCATCGCGCGTGGGCGGCGCCGCGAGGGGCGCGGTACGGGCGGCGGCACGCACCGCGGCCTCGACGTCGGCCCGGCTGATCGTGCCGTCCGGGCCGGTGCCGGCGAGGGATGCGAGGTCGACACCGAGGTCACGGGCGAGCTTGCGGACCGGCGGTTTGGCGAGCACCGGACCGGCTGTGTGGACCGGACCGGCTGNACCGGACCGGCTGTGTGGACCGGACCGGCTGGCGTAGGTGGTCGTCGAGGGCGGCGCCGGCGGCTCTCGGCCGTCCTCGGTCCATAGCCCACGAGGACGGGGGTGCGCTCGATGCTGCCAGCGTCCCGGGATGTCGGCAGGCTGTTCGCACCCGTCCCGTTCCCACCCGTCCCGTCGGCGTTGGTGTCGGTGTCGACGTAGGTGTCGGTGTCGGCGGTCTGGATGGTCAGCAGGGGTGCGCCGACCGCGAGGGTCGTTCCCTCGGCGCCGTGGGTCTCGACCAGGATCCCGGCGAACGGGCTGGGGACCTCGACGACCGCCTTCGCGGTCTCGACCTCGACGAGGGGCTGGTTCACCGTGACGGTGTCCCCGACCTGGGCAAGCCACCGGACGATGTCCGCCTCGGTCAGACCTTCGCCGAGGTCAGGGAGCCGGAACTGTCGCTGCGTCACGGTAACCCCAGTCAGATAGCCGGTTGGTCGGTCCTCATGCTTCTCAGTACGCTCAGTACGCGAAAGAACGGTCCACGGCGTCGAGGATGCGGTCGACGTCGGGGAGGTAGTGATCTTCGAGGCGGGCCGGGGGATACGGGGTGTCGAAGCCGGTGACCCGCAGGACCGGCGCCTCCAGGGAGTAGAACGCCCGCTCCGTCACCCGCGCGGCGACCTCGGCCGACACCGAGACGTTGGACGGTGCCTCATGGACCACGACCAGCCGGCCGGTCCGGCGTACCGAGTCGAGCACGGGTTCCAGGTCCAGGGGTGAGAGCGTCCGCAGGTCGATGACCTCCAGCGACCGGCTGTCGTCCGCCGCGCTGATCTCGGCGGCGTCGAGGCAGGTCCGTACGGTGGGGCCATAGCCGACGAGGGTCGCGTCCGTGCCGGTGCGCACGACCCGGCTGGCGTGCAGCTGGGTGAGCTCGCCCGCGGGCAGTTCGGCGAGGGGGCGCGGGTCGACCACGCCCTTCTCCCAGTACCGCCGTTTCGGTTCGAGGAAGATCACCGGATCGTCGGACCGGATGGCCTGCTGGATCATGTGATGGGCGTCGACCGGGTTCGAGCAGGCGACAACCTTCAGGCCGGCGGTGTGACAGAAGTACGCTTCCGGCGACTCACTGTGATGCTCGACGGCGCCGATCCCGCCGCCGAAGGGGATGCGGATCGTCACCGGCAGCCGGATCCGGCCGGCCGACCGGTAGTGCAGCTTCGCGAGCTGGCTGACGATCTGGTCGAACGCGGGATAGACGAACCCGTCGAACTGGATCTCACAGACCGGCCGGTAACCGCGCATGGCCAGCCCGATCGCCGTGCCGACGATCGCCGACTCGGCCAGCGGGGTGTCGATGACCCGGGCCTCGCCGAACTCCTGTTGCAGCCCGTCGGTCACCCGGAAGACCCCGCCGAGCTTGCCGACGTCCTCCCCCATGATCAAAACCTTGGGATCGGCTGCCATCGCCGAACGCAGCCCGAGGTTCAACGCCTTGGCCATGGTGACCGGGGCGCGGGCAACCCGCTCACCGACCTCGTCGGAGCGCTGCTCCCCGGCGACGACGGCCCCGCTGGTCACCGGTTCCCCTCGGGTACGCCCATCTCGTCCTCCACGCCGGGCCCCTCCACGTCGAACATGGCCGCCAACGCCGATCGCTGGGCCGTCACGAGTTCATTCTCAGCCACCTGCACATGGTCGAACAGGCTGGCCGGGATCGGATCCGGCAGCGCGACGCACTGCGCGCGCAGCTCGTGCGCGAAGGAGTCCGCCTCGATGGCCAGCTGCCGCAGACTCTCCTCGGTGAGCAGGCCCCGCGCCGTCAGGTAGGCGCGCATCCGGTCCAACGGATCACGCCGACGCCACATGTCCAGTTCACCCTTCGGACGGTAGCGGCTGGGATCGTCTGCCGTGGTGTGTGGATTCATCCGGTAGGTCACGGCCTCCACCAGCACCGGACCACGCCCGGCANGCGCGGTCGCCAGGGCCCACCGGGTCACCGCGAGACACGCCAGCACGTCGTTGCCGTCCACCCGCACGCCCGGGAAACCGAAGCCCGCGGCCCGGTGGACGATCTCGATCCGGCTCTGGCGCCGGGCAGGTGCCGAGATGGCCCACTGGTTGTTCTGGCAGAAGAACACCAGCGGGGCGGCGAACACGCTCGCCCATCCGAACGCCTCGCTGACATCGCCCTCGCTTGACGCCCCGTCACCGAAGTACGCAATGGCCGCGTCGTTGGTGCCGTCCCGGGCGATTCCCATCGCGTAGCCGGTGGCATGCAGTGCCTGCGAGCCCACGACGATCGAGTAGAGGGCGCACCCGTGGGTGCCCGGATCCCAGCCACCGAGCGTCGTGCCGCGATAGATCGCCAGGATTTCCCTCGGCCTGACTCCCCGGCACCAGGCCACCCCGTGTTCCCGGTACGACGGGAACACCATGTCGCCGGGCCTCAGCGCCCGGCCGGATCCGACTTGGGCCGCCTCCTGGCCCCGCAGGCTCGCCCACAGCCCCAGCTCGCCCTGGCGCTGCAGGCTGGTCGCCTCCTCATCGAACCGGCGGATGAACACCATGTCCCGATACAGCCCGTACAGGTCGTCGTCGGTCAGGTCGGCGATCTGGGCGGCCAGATCGACGGCTGTCCGGGGCGGGTCCGCTCCCGCGGCGTCCACCCCGCCGGCGCGGGCTCTGGAGGGATCGGGTCCCGGCGCGTCGGGTCCGGCTGCCGTCGTCGTGGACGCGGTGGTGATCCGGTGGCCGGTCGGGGTGAGCAGCTGCATGAGCTCCGTCACACTTGCCAACGATAGACCTTGGACGGACAGTGGCAACCGGATCCGGCGGTCCCGCCGTGACGAGTGACCATCGTTCCTGCTCGGTACGGTTGCGCGGTGACGAGTGCGCAGCACATGAGCCGCCCGCCGGCCCGGCGTGAGATCGGCAAGGTGGGGATCTGGAGTGGCCAGTTCGACTTCTCCCCGGCCGCGGTCGTCCGGGAGGCGGTCGCGGAACTCGACGATCTCGGTTATCCGACGTTGTGGACCGGTGAGGTCAAGGGGCGCGAGGTGCTGGTCACCGCCGCTCTGGCGCTCGCGGCCACCTCCCGGATGACGATCGCGACCGGGATCGCGCAGATCCTCGCCCGTAACCCGCTCACCATGACCGCCGGTCAGCTGGCCCTCGCCGAGGCGTACCCGGACCGGTTCCTGCTCGGGCTCGGGGTGTCCCACGCCGAGCTGATGCACATCCGGGGCGCCTCCTACACGCGCCCACTCGCCCAGATGGCGGCGTACCTNGACGAGATGGACCGGATGGCGGTCGAGCAGTACCGGGCCGTGCCACCGCCCGGTGTCCCGCCACGGGTGCTCGCCGCGCTCGGTCCGAAGATGCTCGGCCTCGCCCGGGACCGGGCCGACGGCGCCCACACCTATTTCGTGCCACCCGAGCACACCGCTGCCGCCCGGGACATCCTTGGGCCCGGCAAGCTGCTCGTCCCCGAGCAGGCGTTCGTCTTGCACACCGATCCGGAACAGGCCCGTGAGCTCGCCCGCCGGCACACCGGGTCCTATCTTCGGCTGCCGAACTACACGACGAACCTGCGGCGCTTCGGGTTCGACGACGACGATCTCGCCGGCTCGGGCTCGGACCGCCTGGTCGACACGATCGTCCCCTGGGGGGACGCGGACGTCCTGCTCGGGCGGATCAAGGAGCATCTCGACGCCGGGGCCGATCAGGTGGCCGTGCAGGTGCTTGACTTCGACCGCCGTGGGCTGCCGCGTCGGCAGTGGCGCGAACTGGCACCGGTGCTGTCGGCACTCTGACCTCGGACGGACCACGGCGGTCGAGTTCGGGATCATGGGAACGGTCGGGACGCGGCCGGTTTGCGAGTGGCTCGTCGTGGCGCGGTCGTCACGGAGGGGGNGCCTGGGGNGGAGCGGGGNGCAGTCAGCCGGCGTGTTCGGCGTGTTCGGCGTGTTCGGCGTGTTCGGTGCAGACGCGGGCGCACGGCCGTCGCCGGTGGCGTCGCCGTCATCGTCGGATTCATGTTCGTGGCCTGCGCCGTGCCCTACGGCGAGGACCATCCGAGGCCGACGCCGACGACTCATGCCGATGGTGCCCCCGTCACCACCGGTCCCTCCGCCTCAGCCGCGGCCACCGGGGGAGCCGGGGGAGCCGGGGGAGCCGCCCCCGTCGGTGACGGCCCGCGGCGGCCGACGGGGCAGCCGGTCACCATCGCCTTCGGCGGCGACATCCACTTCGCGGGTGCTCCCGGTCAGCGGCTCGCCGCCGATCCGCGGACGGCGATCGGACCCATGTCGGCGGCCCTGAGCGCGGCCGATCTTGCGATCGCGAACCTGGAGACGGCGGTGACGGACCGTGGCACCGCGGCCCAGAAGGCGTATGTGTT
Source organism: Frankia sp. Allo2 (assembly GCF_000733325.1). Classification (NCBI taxonomy): domain Bacteria; kingdom Bacillati; phylum Actinomycetota; class Actinomycetes; order Frankiales; family Frankiaceae; genus Frankia; species Frankia sp. Allo2. The sequence goes on along the minus strand of NZ_JPHT01000001.1, from coordinate 67,483 downwards.
CCGGGCTTCGCCCACCGCGTTCACCGCGGTACGGGCGGCCGGCATCGACGTTGTCACGATGGCCAACAACCACGGCATGGACTACGGCATCGAAGGCCTGCAGGATTCGCTGCGTTACGCTCGGGAGGCGCACTTCCCGCTCGTCGGCATCGGCGTGGACGACACCGCCGCGTACGCCCCGTACACGACGACGGTCAAGGGGCAGCGTATCGCCGTCCTCGNGGCCACCCAGGTGCTCGACGACGAGTTGATCGCGGCCTGGACGGCGGGTCCGCACAAGCCCGGCCTGGCATCGGCCAAGGAGGTCGATCGGCTGGTGCGAGCCGTGCGGGCCGTGCGGGCCGCGGCGGACACGGTCATCGTCTTCCTGCACTGGGGGACCGAGCAGCAGCAGTGCCCCAACGAGGCACAGCGCGCCCTGCTCCCCCGGCTGGCGGCCGCGGGCGCGGACGTCGTCATCGGGAGCCACGCCCACGTTCTGTTGGGCGCTGGATGGAACTCCGATGGAGTGTACGTCGGCTACGGGTTGGGGAACTTCGTGTTCTATTCCTCCGGCGCCGGCCGGAACACCGAGTCCGGGGTGCTGGAACTGACCGTCGCCGGCCGGGCGGTCACGGCCGCCGCCTGGCTACCCGCCCGGATCGTGGGGGGCATCCCCCAGCCGGTGACCGGTGCCGCGGGAGCCCGGGCCCTGGCGAGTTGGAACGCTCTGCGCGCCTGCACCGGCCTCTCGGCGACGGCACCCTGACCGACGGCTGCGCGCACTGTGCTCCGCCGCGCGCACTGTGCTCCGCCGGGAACCTCGCTCAGGTGGCTGGTCGGGCCGCGCAGATGGTGCAGGTGCCGTAGATCTCCACGGTGTGCACGACGTCGACGAATCCCTCGGCGTTGGCGACCTTGGCGGTCCACGCCTCGATCTCCGGTCCGGCGATCTCCACCGTCCGGCCGCAGGAGCGGCAGACAAGGTGATGGTGATGGTCGTCGGAGGCACAGCGCCGGTAGACCGTCTCACCGTCGTCCCGGCGGATCATGTCGACCTCGCCGCGGTCGGCCAGCACCTGCAGATGGCGGTACACTGTCGTGAGCCCGACCGCGGCGCCCTGCGCCCGTAGCCGGGCGTGCAGATCCTGGGCGCTGGTAAAGGCGTCGGTCTCGGCAAGCGCGGCGGAGACGGCGTCGCCCTGCCGGGTGGCACGCACGGCCGTCCCCCGGCTCGGCGCCGGACGGCGCTCCACCGTCTCATCCCGATGGTTGCAGGGGTCGCGGGCCGGCCGGCCCGCGCCGGCCGACCTGGTGTCGTTCCCCGCGGTGCTCACGTTGCTCCCTTCGCCGCCGTTCAGGCTGTCTGGTCGGTTCAGTCTGTTGCCGGAGGCGCCCTTACCGTCCGTGCCTCTCATCCCGACTGTGCCGTCCGTCCCGCCCGGGGTGCGCGCCAGCCGTGGGGTCGGCTCGGACCCATGAGCTTCTTGGGGTGTACGGGCCACGTTCTCACTTTCTCATCTCCTCGTCGCGCTGGGCGTGCCTGTCGATGGGAATGGGCACGCGTCCGTTTGTCATTATTGAAAATGGTTTTCATCTCGGAGGCGCTGGGTGTGGCACGACTCCGCCGGTGGCGAGCAGTACCGGCGTTTCGTCTCGATCGGAGCGCAGGTGCTCAACCAGAAACCCGAACTCGCCAACTGCTGACGGCCGCACGCTGACGGTCGCACCCACCGATGATCTGCAACACTCCGAGGCATAACCTTCGCCCAGAGTAGATCCAGGACGGAGGGATGCATGGCGGGGCGTAGCGGCCGACCTGGGTGGTTGCGGGAACCGGATCCGCTCCAGAACCCCCTCGGTAGTCGGCTCGCCATCCTCGGCGCGATCGTGTTGGTGATCGGCGGGGGAGCGGCGACCCTGGCGGGCGGTGCGGATCCGGCGTCCGGGCTGCCCACGTCCACCGCTGGCGATTCTGTGTCCACCGCGAACGATTCTGTGTCCACCGCTGGCGATTCTGTGTCCACCGCGAACGATTCTGTGTCCACCGCTGGCGATTCTGTGTCCACCGCTGGCGATTCTGTGTCCACCGCGAACGACTCTGCCGAGCTGGCCTCCTGGTACCACGGCAGCGAGGGTCTGCGGGCCCGGGTCGCCACGGACGTCGCGGCGGCCCGGGCGTATCTGGCCGCCCAGGACGGCGCTTCCCTGCAGCCCGTCTGTGTCTCCCTCGGCACCGACACGCAGGCGGCGCTGACCGCGCCGGTGCCGCCGACCGTGGCCGCGCAGGCGCGGTTCGATGCCGGCGGCAGGGACTACGCCGCCGCTGCGGCGTCCTGCAAGCAGCTCTTCGATGGCACCCGGATCCAGGTCGGCGTGCTGCAGCAGCGCATCGCGGCGTCGTTGGCGGACGGTGACCGGGAATGGGGGGCACTGGCCGCTCTCATCGGACAGCCGATGGCGACCGCGAGTCCCCCCGCGGCGTCGGGGCGCAGCGGGTGAGGCCGTGCAGGGTGCCGGTGAGCGGAAAGGTCCGGATCTCTTGCTCACACCATCCGGCCTGCCGCAGGGACGCGAGTTCGGCGGCCGTGCCCCGGAGGTCGTAGGCGAGGATGAACAGCAGGATCCGGTTCGGCGGTTGCGGGCGGCTGCGGATCGCGCTGTCCGCGCCGTCCGCGCCGTCCTTCCCGATCACGCTCAGGAAGGTCGTCGCCGATCGGGGTACCCGGGGCCCGACCGGCGGTTCCCCGGACGATGCGTCGTCGCTGAGGTCCATGGCGTAGAGCCAGCCCGCCCGTGCCAGTCGGCCGCCGACGATGACGAGATCGCCCGCCCGATACTCGGCGCGGGCGGCGATCGTCGCGTCGACCATGGCCTCGATCGGACGGGGATCGTGGCGTTCGTCCCATAGCGTGACGGTCCCGCCGACCGCGCAGACCGGCATCACCGCCAGCGCGATCAGGCCGACGGCCGCGGGAAGCCGCGCCGGCCCAACCAGCCTGGCTGTCTGGGCCGTGCGGGCCAGGTCGGCGACGCCGACCGCGACGATGATGGCGAGCAACGGAACCAGAAACAGGTTGGTCCGACAGGCCCCGAAGGGCCAGTAGCGTCCGGCGCTGGCCGCGAGTTGGAGCAGTTCGGCGCCGACCAAGGCGACGATAAGGATCATCCCGTCGGGGCGCCGGCGCAGTACCCGGACTCCGAGCGCCAGCGCAACCGCCGTGGCCGTCCCGACGAGCAGCGTCGGGAGGCGATGCCCCTCGAGGAGGGAGTGCACCAGATTGGGGTCATAACGGTCGATCCCGGGCGGGACGCCACCGAGAATCGCGCCGGTCTGTTCGAGCGTGAACCGCAGGCCGCCNAGGATCCCTCGACCGGCGAGGAAGTGATCGTCCCAGAAATGGCTCGCCCGTTGGCTGGACTGGTGCGCCACAAAGATCATCATGTGGGTGCCGGTCAGGAGGAGGGCGGGGCCCACCCGTCCGGCGGTGCGCACCACGGTGCGTCGGGGCACCGCGCGGACCAGGTCGTAGCCAGCGAGGGGAACCAGCAGAAACACCGCTGGCAGCGACAGCAGCGCCAGCGCCCCGGCCGCGGTCCGGCGTGGGAGCGTGGCCTGTCCCGTCCACAGCGCGACCACCGCGAGGGTGACCACCGCATCGAGGACGTAGGGCTTGAGCTGCGTGCCGGTGTCGACGACGGTGCCGGCGAGGGCGGTCGTCACCGTGGCGGCCACGGCCGGTACCCGGCCGGTGAACCGCCGCGCGAGCAGGAAGCCGCCCGTAGCGAGAAGCGGTAGCCAGATTCCCGCTCCGACGAGCCGGAGCGACCAGCTGTGCCAGCCGAGGATGGTCCCGGTCAGCCGGGTCAGTGCCAGTGAGCCGACCGAGGACGGGGTGTTGGCCGCCGTCAGCTCCGACCAGAACGTCGGCCACGGTTCCCCCGCGAAGTGCGGGCGCCACAGCTCGTCGTACCAGAGCGGACGATCGATCCGGGCTCGCAGCGCGATCTGCACCCCGATCGTGGCGGCGACCAGTAGACCCACGAGCAGGACGTCGCCATGCCGTTTTTCCACAGGTTGTCCACAGGACACTGGCGTCCTGTGGACAACCTCCCCGATGGTGTCGATTGCTCCGTCAGTTCCGTCGTTGGGAGGGGCACTGTTGTTGGGAGGGGCGTTTGTAGGAGGCCAGGAAGCGATCGATCCGGCCGATGGCGTCCGTGAGATCGTCCACCGCGGGCAGGGTCACGATCCGGACATGGTCGGGATGCGGCCAGTTGAAGCCGCTGCCCTGGACGAGCAGGATCTTCTCGGCCAACAGCAGATCGAGGACGAAGCGCTCGTCGTCCCGGATCGGGTAGACGGCGGGGTCCAGCCGGGGGAAGGCGTACAGCGCCCCCCGCGGCGGGACGCACGACACCCCGGGGATGTCGTTGAGGAGCTTCACGACCGTGTCTCGTTGTTCGCGCAGCCGGCCGCCGGGCAGGACGAGGTCCCCTGCGCCGCCGTCCTCCGTGAGGGCGGCGACCGTGGCGAACTGCCCGGGCGCGTTGGCGCACAGGCGCATGTTCGCGAGGATGTTCACTCCCTCGATGTAGCTCGAGGCGTGGCCGCGCGGACCGGACATCACCATCCNCCCGGCCCGGAACCCGGCCAGCCGATAGGACTTCGACAGCCCGTTGAAGGTCATGCAGACCAGGTCCGGCGCGAGCGCTGCGGTCGCGATGTGCTCGGCGTCCTCGTAGAGGATCCGGTCGTAGATCTCATCGGACAGCAGCATCAGGTGGTGGCGGCGGGCGACCTCGACGATGTTCTCCAGCACCTGCCGGTCGTAGACGGCACCAGTCGGGNTGTTCGGGTTGATGACGACGATCGCTCGTGTCCGCGGGGTGACCTTGGCGGCGATGTCGTCGAGGTCGGGCGCCCAGCCGGCGGACTCGTCGCAGAGGTAGTGCACGGGCCGGCCACCGCACAGGCTGACCACGGCCGTCCACAGTGGATAGTCGGGCGCGGGGAGCAGCACCTCGTCGCCGTTGTTGAGCAACGCCTGCAACGACATCATGATCAGTTCGGAGACGCCGTTGCCGAGGTAGACCCCGCCGGGGTCGATGCCGGTGACCCCCTTGCGGAGGTGATAGCGCACGACCGCTTCCCGGGCGGCGAGTAGTCCCTTGGAGTCGCTGTAACCCTGTGCATCCGCAAGGTTTGCCACGACGGCCTCGAGTACCTCCGGCGGTGCGGAGAAGCCGAACNGCGCGGGATTGCCGATGTTCAGCTTGAGGATGCGCGACCCCGCAGCTTCCAGCCGGGTCGCTTCGTCGAGGACAGGCCCACGGACGTCGTAGCAGACGTCGGCGAGCTTGTCGGACTGGGTGAACTCCATCTGCCCAGGGTAGGTGGGCTGTCCAGCGGATTTTCGACCGGTCGGCGGCGTGCCGGCGAGTTCACCCCGAGGGAGTGACTCCGAACTCGACGGTTGCGTGCTCGTCCGGCCTGATCGGCTGATCCCTGTCCGGTCACCGAGAGCCGTGCCGCTCCTTGGCACGAAGATTGACGATATTCGCCTTGAGATNGATCGTATCGATGAGACCGATCTTGACCTGTGATGGAGCTGGAGTCACCTGCACTCCGGTCACCTGCACTCCGGCAATCTTGTCACCGGTCGCCGCAGGTTTCCCGTGCCGGGCAAGCTGCGGCATCTGGTGAGATCAGGTGAATACGCACTGATCAGATCCGGTTCGGCAAGCGCACACGTGGAGAGGTCGATGCGTCGACCGGCGTCTGGAGGCGGGNAGAGCACGACGTCGTCCATGGAATCTCCTTGGCATCAGGTTAAGCTTACTTAAGTCATGCCTGGCTGTGAGATCGGGAGAAGGGGTGCCAGCTGGGGGCATCTGACCTGCAGCCGTGGTCCGGGTGTCCACGCGGCTCGATGCTGCGGGGCCACCGGGGTCTTATAGGAGGGGCGGGGATTCTAGGCTGTCGTGGTCGGAGAATGTCTCGCCCTCGAGGAGGAGGTGCCGGTGATCTTCAGATTGGTCGGAGACGGTCGCCCGTACCCCGAGCACGGCCTTGGCCAGCGGGACTGGGCGGCCATTCCCCCTCGCCAGGTTCGGCTTGACCAGCTCGTCACCACCAAGCGAGTGCTCGCACTCGATGTTCTCCTCGATGAGGACTCGACCTTCTACGGTGACCTCTTCCCTCACGTCGTCGAGTGGGACGGAGCCCTCTACCTGGAGGATGGCCTGCACCGTGCTGTACGGGCCGCGCTGCAGCAGCGCACGTCCATACACGCCCGCGTCTACGTTCTGACCGGCCCGGCCCTGACCGGTCCGGCTCAGTCGTCGGCGGCGCGGTAGATGACGAAGACGTCCTTGCCGACCCTGGCGAAGAGGTAGCGCGGACAGTCTGATGTCGGACGGTACGCCATGATCGGGCGGAACACCGGTGACCGCCTGACCTCCTTGAGGCTGCCACCTGCCATCTGGCGTGCACGGCTTCCTGCGATGTCCAGCTCGTCTGAACGCTTGTACCATCCGCCGCAGTAGCGGATCTCGTCCGGTCGTGATGTCCACGCGGGGGTGCGGAAGAACCACATCAGATACACCGTCCGCATCAGCAGCACAAGCAGCAGGATGATGAACAGGGCTCGGATGAAGTTCCCAGCTCGTCCGGGCGCGAGGATGGGGCTCACAAGGTTGGGAGCCTACGGGCATCCCGTTCGTAGCTGAGCATCGGCTCTCGTGTCCCCCCCCCATCGGGTCGCGGTACGCCGAGGCAGACATTTGGATCATGTCCATACCCCCTGGGGGTAATTCAGGCTACTCGTCTTGTCGGGACGGTCTCAGCTGGCGCGGCTGAGGTGTTATCGCTGAGGAGCTCCAACAGATCCGGACCCAGATGCAGCCGTGGCGCCTGCTGCATCAGCGTTCCGTCACGATGGCGGGCGACAATCGAACCGTCGCGTCCGCGCTNCAGAACAATCCGCCTTTCATGAATAGTCCGATGATGAAGGGAGCAGATCAGAACGAGATTATCAAGATCTGTATTTCCGCCTCCGGATGCCCATTCCTTCATATGATGTACCTGGAGCCAGCGGGTATGATGGCAGCCCGGATACTGGCATACCCCTCGGTCGCGTGCATAAATTGCTAGCCGCAATCTCGTGGTTGGGTTTCGGCGGGTGCGACCCAGCATGAGAGGGNT
>NZ_JPHT01000001.1:22484-60288 GCF_000733325.1 Frankia sp. Allo2 | reverse complement strand
GTCTATAATAAGTGTCCGAAGGAGGCTGTCGCAGGACAGTCTTCGAACGACGTTCGGTAGAACGGGGATATGGTCCTTCATATCACACCTTCGGGTATTCAGTCCATTCCCTTCATGTCGCTGGAGGGGGGATCCATGGTTCTCTCGGCTTGAACCGATAAGTGTATCAATATCTATGTGTACATTTATCGTGTGAGATGTGGAGCTCATCAGCGTGGGAGCGCCGGTGGAGAGGAAAGATTCGGACATAGCCGTCAAGGCATCGGCTTTCATCTCAGGACCTGCGTGTGTTATCGAGGTGTCATTGATCGAGCCCTCGGCATCGGATGTCGTGGAAGAATCTTCCCGGTTAGAGTCTCGGGAGTCGTGCAGGCTTGACATGGCCATGACGAGAGCGCTCTCAATGATCGCACCACGGGCTGGATCGAGGCGGACGGACAGTGAAAATGTTCCATCTTCGTTCCACCGCCAAGAGCACCGCGTATTGTTCGGGCCATCTTCGTCGCGCCCCCCGTTCTCATCTTTTTGATCATGATTGATTTTGGCATGCAAGGACACGAGTCTCTCGAGCTTCTGCGCTGTGCACTGTGCGGCCTGCTCAACCCACCTTGCTTCCGTCTCCGGCTCGGCGACACGTGTTATAGCCCGAACCTTTGAATAGGAGATCTCTCCTTTGGAGAAGGACTCGCGAATGAGGGGAAGGAGTTCTAGTGCTCGGGCGACTCGAAGGTAGTCGTAGCTGGCGCGAAGTCCGAGTCCGCACCGCCAGGACAACCAGTGCGCGCAGGTCGGCATGCCGCTGGCGGACCAACCTTTGCGGCGATCGAAGGCAGCGAGCAGAATCAGCCAACGGCAGGTGGCGGCAGCCAGTCGACCCGCCCAGCTGCAGAGTTCCGTCTCGAGGGCAGGGAGGGGAACCGTCTCCAGATCTTTACCGAACATGTGTTCGATTATGGCGCGCGATGGGACCATCGTCAACCGCGTCTGGTGGGCGAACCATCTCAGCGTAGATCGCGTTATAGATCGTCAGCGGGGGCGACATCGAGAATTCTGTTTGCTTGAGGATGCGGTCGCCACAGCCGCAAGTCATGCGCTGTTCCGCGGTGCGGTCTTCCTCGACGGGCGTAGGGGTTGACGCCGTGGCGAGTGTGACGCAGAATCGACCATGTGTTCGGTTGGCTCCTGNCATCCTTTCAAGTGCGCGGGATTTCAAGTACGCGAGCACAGCCAGAACACGGTGATGATCTTCCGTGAGAGGTAGCCAATTATGCCAGCTCATCGGCGAGAAACTCTGCGGCATATTTCTTTTCGACATACTGGCGGAGAACGGGGCCGGGGACCCTGCGTGGGCAATGCGTGATTATGGCGCCGACGGGTCCGGGACCGAACCGCAGTCCCTTCTAGGCCGAGTATCGGCACTCGGCGGATCTCGGGCCTTTTAACGTCTCTCGACCTGGCAGCTTTTGAGTATGCCCGTACCCACATTGTTGTGCAATGTGTACTAGAGAGAGAAGACTAGATGAAAATGGGCAGCGGTATTGTGATCGTATTGGTGATCCAGCCGCCCGTGCTGGGTGAACTTGTCCCTCCGGTGGAGAAACTGCTGGGGGCAGGTCCGGTACTTGGGCTCCCGGGGTTGCCACTCGGCGGGGACGTCGGCGTCGGAGCGTCCACCCCGGTCGGTGTCGTCGAGGGTGGGGTGCTGGTGGGTGCCGTCGTGGGTCTGCTGGCTGGCGATGGAGCCGTGGTTGGCGGCTGTGTAGGAGTCGTGGTCGGTGGCTCCGTCGTCGGCGTGCGTGGCGCCGGGGCGGTGGATGGCGAGGACGGAGGCGATGTCGCAGGCGTCTTGACAAAAGCAGGGTCGGGACGGTGGGTGGCGGAGGGCGAGGGCTTGCTGACCTGTCGCGCGATGGGCTCCATGAGGTGTGGTTCCAAGCCTCCGGGCGATGCAGCCCGGCTGGTAAACGCTCCGGCAACCGTCGGGACGACTGTCGAGGACGTCGCGGCCGCATTGCTGGGTGCGGCCGCAGGCATGGGCGGACGTATCGCGTCCGGGGTCGGTGCCTGCGTCACCTGCCCCTGCGTCACCTGCGTGATATTCGGCTCGTCCTCCGACAGCAGCTGGGCATCGGAGGTGGGCCAGTTCATGGCCGCCGTGAGGCCGGCGACGGCGATGGCCGTCACCGCGGCGACTGCCACCGCCGACCGCCTGCGCCATCCCGCGCTGCCGCGGCCAGCATGAGTCTGCGGTGCGTCGGTGAGGTCGTTGTCGGAGTCCATGCGCATGAGCGGGAGTACACGCACGGAGTGCGTGGTGGCGGCGATGATGGTTTTCTCGGCGTCGGCGTACCTGTCACCGCTGGGTGGAGCCGTCGGTACCTTGACGAGATTGACCTTCGGTGTCTCCTTGGTGGTCTCGCCGACTTCGCTCTCAGTATCGGCTGCCGCTGCCGCTGCCGCTGCCGCTGCCCGCCGACTGGCGGCTGAGGCTGCGGCTACAGCCGCGACAGCGGCGCGATCGAAGGTGCGCGCGAGGCCGACCCGCAGACTCGCTGGCGCCGGAACCACGGCACCGGCGAGGAGCTCTTCGGGCGAGACTCCATGGGGTACCGGGATGCTGCGCGCCTGGGGCGATCCAGACCAGGCCAGAGCGCTTCCTCGAGCAAGCTCGAGTAGCCAGGACCGCAGCCGGGTGGGATCGCTCAGAGGATTTAGACGAGTGCGGGCGACGAGGGCGAACGCCGTCCCGGCCGCTGCGCGGGCCACGGTGGGATCGCCCAGAATCAGCAGGCACATCGAGAAGACATCATCGGCGTACAGATCGTAGAGATCGTCGAACGCCTGTCGGTCACCACGTCGGACACGGGCCACCAGGTCCGCGTCGTCGTCCATACTCAGCTTCTCCCCGGGGACTAGCGGCGGCCCCGGAACGGGCCGGCATCGCCCCATCGGTAGCCCGGTGAGGCAGTCCCAATGCTAGAAGTTCGTCCCCCGCAGCGGGTGAACGTCGTGAAGATTTTGTTGTCGCCGATTCGACAGTCGATAACGCTTGACTACTGATGCCGTCGCACTTTGATCCTCATCGACTACGGCTGGTTACTTTGCCTGGTAGGTCCCACGGCAGGGTGGCCATGTCCCGTCGGAGACGGGACCAATCCGCCATGGACGAATCTGCCTTCAATGAGTATAAGTCGAAATCTGTCACCAATTCGGCGGAACCGGCGTTCGGAACCGGACCGGCCATTCGCGGCCTTCCGCCGGATGGCACCATGCTTCTTGCGGGTCGGGACATAGCTCAGGATGCCGGTGGTTGTTGGGCGAGCCGGGCCTTGACGGTGCCGCTCTGTCCATCACGGGTATAGGTCACTTCCACCTCGTCGCCGATGGCGTGGGACCGGACCGCCGCGATGAGGGAGTCGACGTCGTTGACGGCACGGTTGCCGACCTTCGTGATGACGTCGCCGGTGCGAAGGCCGGCCCTTTCGGCGGGTCCACCCGGAACCATGGAGCGGATCTGTGCACCGTTGCCGCTGGAGGCGGTGGAGCGGGTGTTCTCCTCCGCGGTGGAGGCGCTGACGCCCAGGTACGGGTGCCGGGCGCTTCCCGTGGAGATCAACTGGGTGGCCACCGACTCGGCATAGTTGCCCGGAATAGCGAAACCGACGCCGATGTTGCCGGACTGCTGGCCGCCACCGAAGGGACTTCCACCACCCACGGTCGCGATCGCGCTGTTCACGCCGATGATCTCGCCGCGACTGTTGACCAGCGGACCACCGGAGTTACCGGGGTTGATCGATGCGTCGGTCTGGATTGCGTCGAGCACGGTGTTCTGCTGATCCCGCACGGTTGAATCCCCGGTGCGCACCGGGCGATGCACGGCACTGACGATGCCGGACGTGACCGTACCGTTCAGCCCGAGCGGACTGCCGACCGCTACCACCAGTTCCCCGATGTTCAGCGTGTCGGAATTGCCGAACGTGGCCGCAGTGAGACCGGTGGCATTGATTTTGATCATCGCGAGGTCCGAGCTCGGATCCGTGCCTACGACCTGCGCATCGAAGGTACGACCGTCCTGCAGGGTGACCGTCAGCGAACCGCCGTTCGCGGCACCCGAGACCACATGGTTGTTCGTCAGGATATGCCCGTCCGAACGGATGATGGTGCCGGAGCCGGTGCCCGACTCGCTGCTCGATTCCTCGGAGATTGTCACGACACTCGGCAGGATCTTCTGCGCCGCGGCCGACACGGTGTTCGCGGCTGCCGGCGACGTTCCACCGGAACTGTCCACGGTGTTGTGCAGACCGGCGGATGTGACGATGGTCTGCCCCCCGTTGTTATCGGCGACCAGCGCTCCGACACCGCCACCTACACCAGCTGAGACCAGGGCAATGGCGAGTCCGGCGGCGACGAGCCGCCGTCGGCGCCAAGGCGGCGAGGCGGCCATGGTTGTCCCGTTGCCGTAGAGGTCCTGGGCGGGTGGCGAGCCGGCGCCGCTCGGGGAACTCCACGGCGGTCCCCAGGAATGCCCTCCGGTCGGGGGTCCCGCGGGGGGGCCCGCGGGGCCGGCCGCGCCGTTCAGAGCTCTCGGGGCAGCGGGACCACTGGGTGGCGGGCCTGAAGGTGGTCCCCACGGGCCGCCGGGCGGCGCCGCCGGAGGTGGGCTTCCCGCGGAGAACGCGGCCTGCTGCTGGCTGGCCTGGGACGGCCCGGCCGGGTACGGAGAATCCGGATACGGACGAGGATCCCCATGCGGGGGATGGGGATTCGGATACTGAGGATGCTGGCCGGAGGATGGCCCCAGCGCCGGCGGTTGGCTGTACGGCGAGCCGGGCGGACGGGAAGGCGGGCCCGCCGGGAGGTCGGGTTCGGAGCTGGCGGGACCAGCCGGGTGAGCTTGGCCGGCTGGTGTCCCGGCCGCGCTGCCGATGGGCGGAGCCCAGGGGGAGGGGGAGTCATGCCCGGCGCCGGACCCCTCCCTGCCGCCGCCCCCGGGGGCGGCCTCGGCGCTACTGCTGAAGGGGAGACGCGGTGTCATGGTAGGCACTTTCCCTTGAAAGCCTGAGCGATTCCTGAATGCCGACCAACGTTCGGGTAAGCGATCCGGCGTGGAGCCGCGCCGCGCCGGGTCGGCCCGACCCGGGCCGACCCGGCCCGGCCCGGCCCGGCTGGGTCAGCTGGGTCAGCCGGTGGGACGGTGTTCCGCCAGTAGATCACGAATTTCCGTGAGCAGGCGTGCCTCGTCGGTGAGTGCCGGGTCCTCCTCCGGCGGGACCTGCCCCCGCGTCCGCCGCTCGTTGATGGTGTTCAGGGGGAGTACTACCACGAAGTAGATCACTGTAGCGACTGAGAGGAATGCGATGACGCTGTTGATGAACTCGCCGTACCGAAACACGCTGCCGTTGATGGTGAAGGTGAGGGCCGAGAAGTCGGGTTTGCCGAAGATCGCGGCGATCAGCGGGGTGAAGATGGTCTTCACCAGCGACGTCACCACTGCGGTGAAGGCGGTGCCGACCATGACCGCGACCGCCAGGTCGACGACGTTCCCTCGCATCAGGAACTGCCTGAAGCCCTTCATGTGGCGTCCCCCCTGAAATATGTGCCTGATGACATGGGAGGATATCGACGCAGATCAGTGGGTGACCGGCGAGGTGCCTGGCCGATCCCTTTACGCCTTCGGGGGGCTACTGTCAACTAAGCTCGCGCAACGTCGACGCAACGCCGTGGTACACCGGTGGCACGGGTGGACGCAAGCGGAGCTCGGGATCGGAGGTCGTCTGGTGACGGACGGTGTGCGACGGACCGAGTGGGACGACGACGACCGGCAGTCTCCCTACTATCAGGGGAGCGGCAGGGGTCCCTCGATGGAGCCGTACCAACCAGCGGGGCCGGATCCGCGGCCTAGCGGCTACGGCCCTCCGACCGGGCCATATGACGCCGCGGGCCCGGTGACCGGGCCCTACCACCCGGTACCGGCGAGCCATGGCGATCCCGGCCATGGCGATCCCGGCCATGGCAGTCCACGTCAGGGCAGTTCGATACAGCCCGAGGATATCGATTCCCCGTCCACCGGCACCTCGATGCGCCGGGCGCTCGNCCCGCCCGCTCGGNCCGCTCGGNCCGCTCGGGCTGAGAGCCCGCGGTCCCGAGCCGTTCCTGGTTCCACTCCCACTCCCGCACCCGCACCCGGTTCCACTCCCGGGCGTCGACCACCCGGATGGGCTACCGATGGAAGGTCGGCTCCACGAGGTGGACCGGATCGGCAGAATGAGGTCGGTCTGCCGCGGGCCAGAACGGCGATGCCGACACGTCGGGCCGACGGTGCCTCCACAGGCGGTCCGCCGACCGGCGGCGCCGGGATGAGAGACGGTGGAACAGGCCCGCGGATGCCCTACGGCAGGGATGCCGGCGACGACCTCGGACTCGACCGACGCCATGCCGACCGCACCGATCCTGATCGGCCCGGTCGGCCCGGTCGGCCCGGTCGGCCCGAGGCTTACCCGCCGGGCGCGGGGCGGAGCCGGCCGAGTCCGGCGCGGTTCGGAGCCGATCAGCGGGTCGCGGCGCGTCGCTCGGGGAGCCTGGCCTCCGCCGCGGGCACAGCCGATTTCCCCGACGATGACGACGCTCGCGATTCCCGACAGGGAGATCGTGATTCCGACACCATGCCTTTCCTGCATCGGGTCGGGGTGGCCCTGGTGGTGCTGGCCGTGGCACTCGGGGTGGGCGTCGGGGCCGGTGCCGTCTGGGAAAAGGTCCGGCCCAGCGGCCGGACCGCCAATGCGGTCCCGGCGCCGACGGCAGCATCGTCCGGCGGCCCCGCAGCGGCCGCGCCCAGCCCAAGCACAGGGGCGGCTGGCGGTCAGGCAGCTGGCGGTCAGGCGGCTGCGGGCCAGATCGCGGTGCCGGCGGACTGGACCTCGTTCACCGACACTGTGCAGAAGGCCACCTTCTCCCACCCGCCCGTGTGGAAGCAGCGGCGCGACAACACCGGCATCTTCTACGGCGAGCCCGGCACCGTCTCGGAGTACGGACCGCAGATGATCGGGGTGGCCCGGGTCGCGGTGCAGGATCCGGTGGCAGCGCTCACGCAGGTCCAGTCCGCCGAGTTCAACACGGTCCCCGGTCTGACCAGGGACCATTCCGGTCCGGCGACGGACACCAGCGATCAGCCCACCCAGGAACTTGCCGGCTCGTACGACCGGGAGGGGCAGCGGGTCTCCTACCTCATGCGCACGGTGTCGGTGGCCGGTGCCGTGTACGTGCTCATCGCGCGAGTGTCGACCAACGTCCTGGCGTCGCTCAACACGCTGATGGGCGCACTGCGGTCGTCGTTCGCGCCGGCCTGATCCGTCCCCGCCGGCTGGCCGTCATGGGTCACATCCGTGGGCCGGGCCGCGCGGAACGGGCCGGAGCCAGCAGATTCCAGATCACCCTGCCCGTGGCGAAGGCGGCCGGTCCGGAGACGGCCGGCCAGCCGTGGGCCAAGGCGGGCAGCAGGAACTGCACGACCCGGGCCGAGGAGGCACAGGGGGTCTCCTTGCGCAGGGCGACGGCCGGTGACGTCACTGCGGTCGAATTCGCGGGCACACCCGGGACGGCACTCGGCATCAGGACCCGCGGGGCGGCGTTCACCGGCGCGCTTGCCGGGTTCACCGGCGCGCTTGCCGGGTGCACTGGGGGCACGGCGACGGGCGCGGCCACGTCCGCATCCGTTCCAACGCTCAGCGCGGACGGTGATGCCACCGGAGCGTGCCATGGCACGCCGGCCGAATCCGTGAGGACAGTGTCCGTAGGCCGGCTCGGGACGGGGCAGCGATCCACCGACCGGAACGGGATCATGCTCTCCTCGACCGACGTGATCGCGGTCCGTAGCACCGGCGACCAGGGGGTCCCCTGGTAGGGGATATGGCCGTCCGCCCCGCCGTGGACGTCCACGACGGTCAGTGGGGCGCCCGGATGGCAGTCCGACACCTGACGGCTGGCCGCCACGACGGCGATGCCCGCGAGTTCGTCTCCGTGTTCGCAGGCGTACCGGTAGGCCAGCATGCCACCGTTGGACAGACCGATCAGGCTGACCCTGTTCCGGTCGATCGGGTAGTGCTCGCTGAGATGCGCGATCAACGCGCGTAGCCAGCCGACGTCATCGGTATGGTTGGTCACGGCGGGNTCGCAGCAGGNTCCAGCGTTCCATGCCCTGTTNAGGCCGTCCGGGNACACGACGGCGAGGCCGGCGGTACGGGCGAGGCCGTCTAGGTCCCAGTGCTGCTCGGGATCCGTGCCGTCGTAGTACAGGCTGTGCAGCGCCACGAGCAGGGGATAGGGCTTCGGGGCGTCGGACGGGGGCAGGGTCACCCGGATGTGGGCGCCCCGTCCGGAGCGTTCGAATGCATCGGGACCCGTGGTCGGCGCGGGGGTGGCGGCCAGGACCACATGACCACGTCGGGGACCCTCCAGCACGCCGCAGCCGGACGTCGTCAGCAGAAGGGGAACCAGGAGGGCGAGGAGCCAGGCCGCGGCGACGCGGCGGCGACGGACGGCTGGCACGAGGGCCATTCTGACGCGCGTCCAGCGCCCCGGGCGTCACCGGTGTCGGTGATTGCTCTTCGTGTTCGATCTACTACGAGCGAGATCGCCTTCGGGGGCGCGGACCACATTGAGTCTGGGACGATCCGCGTCGGAAGGTACCCAGCGGCCCGATGACCGTGCCTCCGTGTTCTCCGCGGCCGTGCGGTAACGGTCGAACGCCTCCTGGGCGCGGCTTTCCAGATCGTCCACGAGAGCGAGTGACTCGCGTACCCGCCGCTCCCCGGCGGGACCGGCGGCGAGCAGGTCCGACAGACAGTTGTCCACGGCACGCCGCGCCGCCAGCCAGCCGAGGAGCAGTCGGGAGCGCTCCATATCCGAGAGCTCGTCCACCGAGATGTCCCTCCGCTCGCCACTCGTGACGTTGATGAGGTTTCCGCCGTGAGGATCGGCCACATGCGGACCGATCCGGCGGGGTCCCCTGGCTGGGTCAGGTGTCCGGGTCAGGGCGATATGCGTGGTCGAGGTCAGTGACCGACTTTTACCGTCCGTCCTCTTCCAGAGTGCCCCACCTGGGGCCCGAACGCGCCGCAGTTCGCCGAACGCACATCCACCGGTCGACGCGACCGGGACGTGGGGGACGGACCACACGTTACGTGGGTCCCCCCGGAAGCGGTCGGTCGGCGGTCGGCGGGGGCTCGTCCACCGCGGACGGTGGAGGTCGTTCGGAGGAGCCGGTTTTGGACAGTGGTCCCTCACCCGGTGGCGGGATCGGGGGTCGGGGCGAGGCGACGGCCGGCGGTGGCAGCGGCTGTTTCGGCGCGTGTGCCGAGGAGTCTGTGTGTCCCGGGGAGTCTGCGTGCCTCGGGGAGTCTGTGTGCCTCGGGGAGTCTGTGTGTCCCGGGGAGTCTGCGTGTCCCCGGGAGGTGTGTGGGCTCGGGGGACCGGTGGGACCGGCGGGACCCGGGNAGCCGTGGGGNGTGGNCGGGCGGNGNGAGACCGACGATACCTGGGGCACCGTGGTGGGGCGGCGATCGTGCCACTTCGCCCGAGCCTCGGCGGCGGTGTCCTCGACATGATCGAGGATCTCCTCCCATCGGATCTGCATGGGTCGAATGAGGCCGCCTCCCACGCCGACGACGATCACACCGGTGAGGGAGGCCAGGATCGCCCAGAGGAGCGGTGTGGTGACCGACGTCGCGAGTCCCACCTCGTCCAACGCCGCCTTGCCGAAGGCGACTACGAGCACGGTGGCCACGATGTTGCCGGCCGCCCGTCCGTACGCGAGGTCGCGTAGTGCCTCCGTGACGAAGGTCCGGACGACCCGGCCGAGGCCGACCCCGATCATGATGACCAGCGTCGCGAGCAGGGTGTGGAGCAGCAGAGCGAGTAGATCGGTCACGGTGTCCTCGGCCGCGTTCGGTCCGAAGACCCCCAGCGCGATCCGCAGCACGCCGAGCAGGCCGATGCCCATGAGCACCCGCAGCCCGCCCGCACGCACGCTCGGGGCCGGCTGGTGCAGTAGCCGCGGCAGGCCGGCGCGATCGATGATCCGATCCAGGCCGGCGCGTTCGGTCAACCGGGTGACGAGGCGCGTACCCGCCCGAACCAACAGCCAACCGAGCAGACAGATCGCGAGGAAAAGGCCAATTTTCGGGGCTGTCGCGGCGATTTGCGACCAGGCGTCGGAGAAGCCCCGATCCCACTCCACGGCAAGCGTCACCCGTACAGCACAACAGCAAACGCTGTGTAGTTGAATGATGACACGCCGCTATTTTGTGGGGGTGGTCCCGTGGTTTGCCCCGACCGCCGGGGGCCAGATATCCGGCCCCGGCACCCCCGGCACCCCCGGCACCGGGTTCCCGGCACACCGGGTCTCCCAGGGCTCGTGCGGACGGGCGAGGGCCCGTCCGGTTGAATCGGTGGATGAGCATGCAGCCCGTACACATACCACCACGGGCGGACCTGCCGACCCTGGCGGCGGCCGCCGCCGACTGCCAGGGATGCGACCTCGCACAACTGCCCGGCACCCGCACGGTCTTCGGGGTCGGCCNCGCGCATAGCTGGCTCGCCCTCGTCGGCGAGCAGCCGGGCGACATCGAGGACCGGCGGGGTGTGCCGTTCGTGGGCCCCGCCGGCAAGCTGCTCGACCGGGCCCTCGGCGAGGNGGGACTCGACCGTGCCGAGGTGTACACGACGAACGCCGTCAAGCACTTCCGGTATCGCACCGGCAACGGTCCGCGGCGGATCCATCAGACCCCGGACCTGCGGCATGTCACCGCGTGTCGTCCCTGGCTATCCGCGGAGCTCAACCTCGTTCGGCCGGCGATCGTCGTGATCCTGGGGGCTACGGCCGGCATGTCGCTGCTCGGACCGTCGTTCCGGGTGACGAAGATGCGTGGCCGGCTGCNCCCCGGGCCGGCAGGCTCCGGGGCTCAGCTGCTCGCCACGCTGCATCCCAGTGCGGTGCTANGGGCGGANCCCGCCCGCCGTGACGAGGTCTACGCCGGCTTCGTCAACGATCTGCGGATCGCCGTGGCGGCCCGTCCCACCATGGACCCGTCCGCCTCGGTGGACGCATAGTCCGTCCGGGCCCCGGCGATCCTCCACCGGGAAGGGCCTCGTTACCGATCTTCGTCTAGGTGACGATCTTCGTCTAGGCGACGATGTCGATCGGCGTGCCGAGGGGAACGGTCTGGGCGAGTCTGGTGATCGCGTCGTTGCTCAGGCGGATGCATCCGTGGCTGACGTCCTTGCCGATGAGCTTTGGTTCGTTCGTCCCGTGCACGCCGATGACCGGCTTGTGGCCGCCGAACGAGCTGAGTGATGTCGAGAAGCCGTTGAGCCCGAAGGCATACGGCCCGTACGGACCGTTCGGATCACGCGGCTTGAGCAGCTCCATGAGATAGAAACGCCCGCCCGGCGTCGGGGTGTCGGCGGTGCCGATCCCCACCGGCTCCTCGGCGATCTGCGTCCCGTTGCTGAACACCTGGAGTCGGTGCCTGCTGCGGGAGACAACCAGCCGGTACGGCGTCTCGGACGCGGTGACCTGGTCCGCCTTCAACCATCCGGTGCTGCCGTTCGGCTGCACCGGCAGCAGTACCTGCCACCATCCCGACAGCTTGGCCTGGACGAGGAAGACCCGCTTGACGCCGTTCTCATTCGGACTGGCCAGAGTGGAGGAGGGTTGGGTGTCGGTCGGGGCGCTGTAGACGTCGACGCTGGCACCCACGGCCGTGACCACGGTGCTCTTTCCCTGGCCGAGTCCGGCGGCGGCGGCGAGCTGGTTGCGCACCTGCGGGGAGAGATCGGTGGATGCGTTCCTGGCGCCGTCGCCGCAGCCGGTCAGCACGACGCCACCCAGGATGGCCGCGAGGGCGCCCGCGGCCATCCTGGGACCAGGTCCGGAGCTCATCGCGTGTAGTGCGGATCGGCCGGGACGGCGCTCGTGGCGGCGGGCACCGCGACGGGTAGCGGAGCGGGCGGTGCGAGCGGCGGCGGGGCCGATCCGCCCGTGCAGTTGGAGACACCGACCGTCGGCACGGTCACGAGCAGAACCTTGGTCTTGGCGTCCCAGGGGGAGCCGATTACCGCGAGTGCCTTCGAGGGGAGGTCAACGGTCTGCTTCGGCCCGATGTCCAGAATCCCGCCGTGCAGGCTGGTGTCGAACCAGCCGAATCCAAAGGCCTTGTCCGCGGTGTTCTTCAGTTTCCAGGAGGGGACGGAGCCGTCGCAGGTGAAGGTGAGGAACAACGGGTTGACGTCCATGTCGTCGATGCTGTTGATCTGCTTGTCCAGCGGGACCTTGAAGGGCAGCAGGTCGAGGAAACCATCGAGTGTCGGCTTGCCGGTGCCGTTGGTCGGGGTCGCGGAGGACGCCGCGCTCGCCGTCGCGTCCAGAATCAGAGCCGCGGCGTCGGTGGGCGTGGCGCTCGGCGTGGCGCTCGGATCGAGGCTCGCAGTGGCGGTCGGGCCGGCCGACCCGGTCGGCTTGCCCGCCGAGTCCAGGCCGGCCAACGGCCCTGTCTTCGGGGTCGCCGTCGGGGTGTCGGAGACGAGGGGGGACGGACTCGACTGGGTGACGGCGGCCGTGGCCGTCGCGATGGCGGTGGGCGACGGTTCCGGAGTTTCGGCGAGCGCCGGGGAGGCCAGTGCGATGGTCGCCATGCCGAGAACGCCGGCCACCGCGGCACGCATTCTGGTGATACGCATAAATCCGTCTCCTCGACGTGTGCCGAGCACGTTGATTGCGGGCAGGAGCGATTGCAGCCAAGAAGGTAGCAACGCGCCGTTCGTCCCCGGCGGGCCGGGTCCGGCGTAGCGGAACTGTTGGGTCGAAGAGGGACGGAGGACGGGCGCGACCCCTTTGTCGATCATGGAGTTCTCGACACTTCATGTTCGACAGGGAAGGGGAATGGGCCCGGGACGCCCGCACCGGGCGGCGTTGGAAAGAGCTGCCGAAGCCTGGATCCAGGCTCACTGGCGGCCCTCGACGCCGCCCCACACCGCCCGACATGGCGGGCGGGCCGGGTACGGCGCGTGCTCACGGTAGATGGAACGACGATGCGCCCCCAGCACGGCAGCCGCCACGTGCACCTGCCCGAAGGCCTCGCCCACGCCTGCGGCGTGCTCCTGACACAGGTCGACGTCGACGAGAAGACCAACGAAAATCCCTTTGTTCTCCGCGGTTTAGGCCAGATTCCTGACCTGACCGGCGTCCTGATCACTGCTTTCCCGGCCCCGCCCTCACACGCCCAGGCGGCAGGATCAAACGGCCACCAGCTCAACACACTGGAGCCCGGGGAACCGTGCCCGCAGAGCCTGGCAGATCTGCTCCGGCCTCCACCGTATGGCGAGGTGGTCCTGGATGAGGTCCCGCAGCTACGAGTTACGGATGATCTTGCTGGTGTCCGAGAAACGGGCCGCACCTCAGTTCACTCGCGTCAGCATTTCGTTGTCCGGTGCCGTGGACCAGTAGCACGGGAACGAGAACAGTAGTCACAGCTACAACGGAGAGCGCCCAGAAGGCAGGGTCTTCTCGATGCGAGGACGGGGCCCAGCCAGAGCCACCGGAGCCGGCACCTGTGGATTTGTGTACGCGCCCTCAGCCAAAGTTCTCCCAAGATCGGCGAGACTTCAAGGGGCGAGGCGTTCGACGACCCAGAGATCTTCGGCCGCGGTCGGGACGCCGCCGCCCGCATCGCCGCCGCCCGCATCGCCGACCCGGACACCGGTGGCGTCCGGGTCGGCGACGGCGAGGGAGTCCGTGCCGCCGCCGTCGGCCGGTACCGACACCCGCCGGTACCGCAGCCGGTCGTGCAGCCGGTCCGCGCGGCCCTGCCAGAACTCCACGGTGTCCGGCACGATGCGTAGCCCACCCCAGAACTCCGGTGTCGGCACCCGGGTGCCCTCGGGCCAACGGGCCGCGAGCTCGGCGGCGCGGTCGTCGAGCACCGTACGGGACTCGATGATCGTCGACTGGTGGCTGGCCCAGGCGCCGAGCTGCGAACCATGCGGACGCGACTGGAAGTAGCGTTCCGTCTCGGCCCGGCTCACGCGCTCGATCGATCCGATGACGACGACTTGGCGCTCGAGGGCGTACCAGGGGAAGACCAGCGAGCCGAAGGGGTTCTCGGTGGCCTCACGGCCCTTGCGCGAGGCGTAGTTCGTGTAGATCACGAAGCCCCGCTGGTCGAACCCCTTGAGCAGCACGGTCCTGGCACTGGGCCGCCCAGCGGCGGATGCCGTCGCGAACACGGCCGCGTTGGCCTCCGGAACGCCTACCCCGGGGGTGGCCGCGTCGATGAACCAGGCGGCGAACTGTTCGACCCAGGTCGGCGCGAGATGCTCCGGCTCCAGACGACCGGCGCGGTAGCCCTGGCGGAGCAGGGCGGGATCGGGGACGTCCAGATCGGGGACGTCCGGGTCCGGACCGCCCACCGGCGGCTCGTCGGCAGCGGAGGCTGGGGCCACGCCCCGATCCTGCCAGGCAGGCCGCGCACCCCAGCGGGACGGCCCCGAGAGTGATCCCGCCGGGCCAGGGTCCGTCGTCCCGGTCAGGAGAGCTCGGCCAGGATCTCGCGGACGCCGAGGTCCCAGCGAACCGTGAGGTCGGTGCNCCGTCGGCCGGCCAGCCGATATGGCGCGTCGCCGCCCGACGACCCCGACAACAATGCTGGTACCAGGGTGATACCGCGAGCGGCGAGATCATCGGCCAGCGCGGGCAGCCATTCCTGGACGATCCACGGCGTGTGGATTCCCAACGTTGAGTATCCGAGCACGAGAAAGTCGGCGACGGCGAGCGTCTCATTCATGAACATGGACACGGTGTCGCCGATGCGTATCTCCCAACGGTCCAGGTGCACCGCGTGCCCCGCCGCGCCGATCGCCCGGCCCAACCGTTCGGCGGGTGCGATGTCCGCTGCGCGATGACTGATGAAGACGAACGCCATGATCCTCCCGTCGTGTTCGCGCTGCGTGACTGCCGCCGGTCAGGCGTTCCAGGCACGAGGCCCGACCGTAGCGCGGAATGATCTCAGTTGACCAAACTTTCCATTCACGACTTTCGGCATATTCGTATAAATAGTAATATGATAGATAAAACTGCTGTGACTTACGTCATATTTTATGGGTTTCGCGTTGCCCGGTGCGTCGGTCTGTGCGCGGTCGGCCCCAGATAAGGGTTGGATGGAGCATCGCGGGGCACCTGCGCCCTGGCGCGCTGGGAGGCCTCACGGCAGGATCGGACGGAGCAGCACCGACGAAGCAGGCAGCACCGACGAAGCAGCACCGACGAAGCAGGACGCGGACGGGCCGCCGGCGGGACCATAGAGACAGAACCGGTGGGNCCAAGAGACAGAAGCGGAGATCCGGACTCGATGGCCGAGAAAACAAGCGATTTCAAGCCCGGTCTGGAAGGTGTGATCGCCTTCGAGACGGAGATCGCCGAGCCGGACAGGGAAGGTAGCGCGCTGCGTTACCGCGGCGTCGACATCGAAGACCTTGTTGGCAAGGTCGACTACGGCCACGTCTGGGGGCTGCTGGTCGACGGGGCGTTCGAGCCCGGACTGCCGCCGGCCGAGCCCTTTCCGGTCCCGGTGCACTCCGGTGACATCCGGGTGGACGTGCAGAGCGCGCTCGCGATGCTCGCGCCCTACTGGGGCCTGGGCCAGCTGATCGACATCACCCCGGAGCAGGCACGGGACGATCTTGCCCGGGCATCGGTCGTGGCGTTGTCGTTCGTCGCCCAGTCCGCGCGGGGCCTTGGTCAGCCGGCGGTGCCGCAGAAGGAGGTTGACCGGGCCCGGACGATAACCGAGCGGTTCATGATCCGTTGGCGTGGTGAACCGGATCCCAGGCACGTCCAGGCCGTGGACGCCTACTGGGTCTCGGCCGCCGAGCACGGCATGAACGCCTCGACGTTCACCGCCCGGGTGGTCGCCTCGACCGGCGCGGACGCCTCGGCGGCGCTGTCGGCTGCCGTCGGTGCGCTGTCCGGTCCGCTGCACGGCGGTGCTCCGTCCCGGGTGCTCGCGATGCTCGACGAGGTCGAGCGCACCGGCGACCCCCTCGGCTACGTCCGCCGCGCCCTGGACCGCAAGGAGCGCCTGATGGGCTTCGGGCACCGGGTGTACCGCGCCGAGGACCCGCGGGCCCGGGTGCTGCGCCGGACCGCTCGTGACCTGGGCTCGACCCGCTACGAGGTGGCGGAGGCGCTGGAGGCCGCCGCGATCGAGGAGCTGACCAATCGGTTCCCGGATCGCCCGCTGCGGACCAACGTCGAGTTCTGGTCGGCGGTGGTGCTGGACTTCGCCGAGGTGCCGGCCCATATGTTCACGTCCATGTTCACCTGTGCCCGCACCGCCGGCTGGAGTGCCCACATCCTGGAACAACAACGCACCGGGCGGCTGATCCGCCCGTCCGCGCGGTACGTGGGCCCCGCTCCGCGCCCGCTCGGTGACGTTCTGCCGGGGGTCAGCCGTGGCTGACGCTCCCGCGATCGTGCTGCCCGACCGGCTGCGTCCCCGGGACGGCCGGTTCGGCTGTGGCCCGTCGAAGATCCGTCCCGAGGCGGTCGAGGCCCTCGCCACGAGCGGGGCGACCTACCTCGGCACCTCACACCGGCAGAAGCCGGTCAAGAGCCTGGTCGGCCGGGTGCGGGCAGGCCTGTCCGAGCTGTTCTCCCTGCCCGAGGGCTACGAGGTCGTGCTCGGGATCGGCGGCGCCACCGCCTTCTGGGACGCGGCAGCCTTCAACCTCGTCCGGACCCGCTCCCAGCACCTCGTCTTCGGCGAGTTCGGGGGCAAGTTCGCCGACACGACGAAGGGCGCGCCGTTCCTGGCCGNGCCGTCGGTGATCTCCTCGCCGCCCGGTACGCATCCGGACTGGGCGCCGGAGGCGGGCATCGACGTCTACGCCACTCCGCACAACGAGACCTCGACCGGTGTCGCCCGTCCGGTCCGCCGGCCGGTGGGTGCGGACGACGGCGCCCTGCACCTGGTCGACGCCACCTCGGGGGCCGGCGGGCTGCCGGTCGACGTGCGCGAGGTGGACGTCTACTACTTCGCGCCGCAGAAGAGCTTTGCCTCCGACGGCGGCCTGTGGGCGGCGCTCGTGTCCCCGGCGGCGATCGACCGGCTCGCCGAGATCGCCGCGACGGACCGGTGGANCCCGCCGTTCCTCGATCTCACCACGGCCCGGGACAACAGCTCCAAGGACCAGACCTACAACACCCCGGCAGTCGCGACGCTGTTCCTGTTCGCCGACCAGATCGAGTGGATGCTCGCCCAGGGCGGGCTGGACTGGTGCGTGCGGAGGACCGCGGAATCGTCGTCCATCCTCTACACCTGGGCCGAGAAGACCTCCTACGCGACACCGTTCGTCGCCGACCCGGCCGCGCGTTCACAGGTCGTCGTGACGGTCGACTTCGAGGGGGTGGACGCCGCCGCCGTGGCCAAGGTGCTGCGCGCCAACGGTGTCGTCGACGTCGAGCCCTACCGCAAGCTCGGCCGCAACCAGCTGCGGGTGGCCTGCTTCCCGGCGGTCGAGCCGGCCGACGTCGAGGCGCTCACCACGAGCATCGACTACGTGGTCGAGCACCTGTAGGTGGTCGAGCACCTGTAGGCGCCGGGAACCGGCGGGAGCCGCCGGCCAACCACAAGGGCCGGGGCCGCGGGAGACGCCGCGGCCCCGGTGGGGCCGCATCCGGTCAGCGCAGCGGGCGCTCCGGTGCCGCCTGGGCCGCCTGGGCCGCGATCGGGTCGATCCCGCTGTCCCCGACCCCGCTACGGTCGTCTATCGGGACATACGACCGCTGGTCGTAGCCGATGTACAGCTGGCGCGGTCGGGCGATCTTCTGCTCGGGGTCGAGTAGACCCTCCTCCCACTGCGCCAGCCATCCCGGCATCCGGCCGATGGCGAACAGCACCGGGAACATCTCTACCGGGAAGCCCATCGCCTGGTAGATGATGCCGGTGTAGAAGTCGACGTTTGGGTAGAGCTTGCGCGCGACGAAGTACTCGTCCTCCAGCGCGATCCGCTCCAGCTCCATGGCCAGGTCGAGGAACGGGTTCGTGCCGGTGACCTTGAAGACCTCGTCGGCGACCTGACGGATCACCCGGGCCCGCGGGTCGTAGTTCTTGTAGACCCGGTGGCCGAAGCCCATCAGCTTCTTCTTGCCGTCCTTCACCTGGGCGATGAAGGCGGGGATGTTCTCGACCGACCCGATCTCCGAGAGCATCCGCAGCACCTGCTCGTTGGCGCCACCGTGCAGCGGACCGTAGAGCGCGGAGATCGCGGCGGCGGCCGCCGAGAACGGGTCCGCCTGCGAGCTGCCGACCGCGCGCATCGCGTTGGCCGAGCAGTTCTGCTCGTGGTCGGCGTGCAGGATGAACAGCACGTCGAGGGCGTGCTCCAGGTTGGGGTCCGGCTCGTACTTGAGCTCGGTGGCCTTCCACATCATGTTGAGGAAGTTGCCGGCGTAGGACAGGTCGTTGTCCGGGTAGACGTACGGGAAACCGACCGAGTGCCGGTAGGAGAACGCCGCCAATGTCGTGATCTTGGCGATCAGGCGGACGATCTGCAGCCGGCGCAGCCCCGGGTCGTCGATCGTCTTGGCGTCCGGGTAGAAGGTCGACAGCGCACCTACCGTGGAGACCAGCATGCCCATCGGGTGCGCGTCGTGGTGGAAGCCGTCGATGAACTTCTTGATCGACTCATGGACCAGGGTGTGATGGGTGATCTCGTCTTCCCAGGTCGACAGCTCCTCGGCGGAGGGAAGCTCGCCGGCGAGGAGCAGGTAGGCGACCTCGAGGAAGCTGCTCTTCTCCGCCAGCTCCTGGATCGGATAGCCGCGGTAGCGCAGGATGCCGGCGTCACCGTCGATGTAGGTGATCGCACTCCTACAGCTCGCCGTGTTCGTGAAGGCGGGGTCGTACGNCATCAGCCCGAAGTCGTCGTCGCTCGTTTTGATCGAGCGAAACGCACTCGCACGTACCGCGCCGTCCGTAACCGGTATCTCATACGTTTTTCCGGTGCGGTTGTCGGTGACGGTCAGTGTGCTGACCTGCTCGGACACGCCGGGCTCCTCTCGCTGTGGCGGTGCCGCAATGACGGCACTAGCCCAAGTCGGGGCGCGCGTCCGGGTACGGAGCGCTCACGCCGGTTCGCTGGCTCACATGGTTGTTCCCAAGTTTGGCCGTTCGTGCCTGCACATGCCCGTGATCGGTGAGCTCCGTCCCACGTGTGCTACACCACCCCCGGTGGGACAGAGTCTCCCGTGGCTGCGCTCGGGGTTGGAATCACGCTTCGATGGTCACCGCGGCTCGCCCAACCGGGTGGACCGCTCCTCGCAGAGCGAGGAGCGGTCCTCGCCGCCGGCCTCGCCGCCGGTGGCTCGGAGCCAGGCGAGCACGGCCAGCACCCGACGGTTGTCGTCCGCGGAGGCCGGCATCCGCAGCTTTGTGAAGACGTTGGCTACGTGGTTCTCGACGGTCTTCGGCGCCAGATGGAGTTTGGCGCCGATGCCCTGGTTCGATCGTCCCTCGGCCATGTGCCGGAGCACGGCCCGCTCCCTGGCGGTGAGGCGTTCCAGTTCGTCGGCCCGCCGGCGATGGGCCAACAGGCCGGCGATGACTTCCTCGTCGACGACGAGCCGGCCGCTGACCACCCTGCGTAACGCGTCGTGCAGCGCGGTGATGTCGTCCACCCGGTCCTTGAGCAGATATCCGATGCCGCCGCCCCCGTCGCCCAGCAGCCGCAGCGCGTACGGCGTCTCGGCGTACGTGGACAGCACCAGGATGCCCATCGCGGGATGGGCCGCACGTATCGTCTCGGCCGCTATCAGCCCCTCGTCGGTGAACGTCGGAGGCATCCGGATGTCCAGGATGACGGCGTCGGGCCGGTTGCCGGCGAGCTGGTCGATGATCTCGTCCGCAGTCCCGGCCTGCGCGACGACCTCGACTCCCGCGGCGGCCAGCAGCATGGCCAGCCCCTCGCGGAACAGGGCCGAGTCGTCCGCGACGGCTACCCGCACGGGATGCTCGCAGTCAGCCGGGTGCCGCCGCCGGACGGGCTGACGATGCTCAGGTCGCCGCCGAGCGCACGTACCCGATCCGTGAGACCCGCGAGCCCGCCACCCTCGACCACGACGGCACCGCCCTTACCGTCATCGGTGACTTCGATCAGGATGCCGCCGTCCACGCACCGGACCGTCACCCGGACCTGGGCCGCCCCGGCGTGTTTGACCGTGTTCGTCAGCGCCTCGCAGATCGTGTAGTAGGCGCCGGCCTCCAGGATCGGCTCGAACCGGACGGTCGGGATGTCGAACTCGACCTTGACGGGGAGGGGCTCGATCACCACCTCCAGGGCTGGGCGCAGCCCACCCTGACTCAGCATGGCCGGGTGGATTCCCCGGGCCAGACTGCGCAGGTCCTGGAGAGCATGATGCAGATCCTCGCGAGCGGCTTCGATGGCAGAGATCGTATCGGGGTCGGAGGTCTTTGTCCGGGCGAGTCCCAGTCTGGTGGCGAGGGCCAGCAGCCGTTGCTGGACGCCGTCGTGCAGATCGCGCTCGAGGCGGCGCCGTTCGATCAGGCCGGCCTCCACGATGCGGGCCCGGGAGGCGCGTACGGCGTCCAACTGCGCGGCCACGGCGGCGTGCAGCCGGGCGTTCTCCAGCGCCATGGCGCTGGCCTGCAGGGCGACCGTGACCAGGTCGCGGTTGCGCTCCTGGGCGGCGGTGGCGGAGATCAGCGCCAGTGGCGCGCCCGACGAGGTCGTCACCGGCACGAGCAGCCGGCCGGCTCCGGGGCGGGGCGGGGTGGCCGTGGCGCCGTCGGCGTCGACGTGCCGCCGCTCCTGCGGCATCCATAGGAAGAGCTCGGCGGAGTCGTCGTGCAGAGCCGTACGCAGGATGTCCCGTACGGCCGGGACCGTCGGTGGCATCGGCAGCGTCGCCAGGATCTGGGCGATGCGGGCGCGGGCGAGCTGGCGGCGTACGCCTGCCGCGGCGAAGGCCAGGGGGATGGTCAGCAGCGCGAGCGCGATGAGGATGAAGGCCGGCGGGACGTAGGCTCCGCTGGGGTTGCAGACGAAGATGTTGACCGTGGCGGCGAGGGTGAACGCGACCAGCAGCGCGATGGCGACCGGTCCGAAGATCCGGCGGTCGAGCGCGGAGTAGCGGCGCAGCCGCACGCGGACGACCCAAAAAAAGGCCGCGGCCAGCACGAGGGTCAGGCTGTCGAGGACCCAGATGATCTCCTCGAAGGCATCCCGGTCGATCGGCGAGCCATACCACCAGACATTTCGGGAATATCCGAACCAGGTCGGGNCGGAGATGCCGACCAGTCCCAGGTTTGCCACCGGGATGAGGAGGACGGCGCTCGCCAGCAGGGCGCGCTCGCGGTTGCTCTGCAGTCGCCCGACCGGATATCGCAGCGCGCCCCAGCCGAGACAGACCCAGAAATGCGTGTAGGCGAACGTGGAGATGAAAGCCGACGGACCCTCGTCCCACGCCACGGTCCAGGTCAGTGCCCACAGCAGACCACTGAAGATCATGGCTCCGGTGGCGCTGCCCAACGCGTCCTCACCGTTCAGCAGCACTCCGGTGAGGACGAAGGTGAGCGCCACCGAGACGTTGATGCCCGCCGTCACCGGGTTGTCGGAGAATGCCGGCCACTGGCAGGCGACCGTTCCGGCCGTGGTGGCCACACCCCCGATGCCGAAGCACCATGAGCGGTGGCGGGCGGCGCAGGCGGCCAGCCGGCGGGGTACACGCGGATGAGGCACCTCAATCCACCGTATGTAGCCGGAATCTCACCGAACAAGCGTCGCACATGGCGACCGGGGGTTTCGAGGGTTCCCCCCTAATCTCCCGGCGGCAACCCCCCGAAGAACTCTGGAGCTGCCCCCGAAGCCAGCGGTGGCATCGAAGGTGGAGGCTGGGAGAAACGGGTCGGTGTCCCTCGGGGACCGGGCCTTCGGGGCCGGGTCTTCGGGGTCGAGCCTTCGGGGTCGAGCCTTCGGGGCCGGAGCTCGCGAGAGGCCGCCTGTGGTGGTGGGTCGGCTGCCGCTGGGGGGTGGCCGGCCCACCTCCTGCTGTTTTCGGCGGTTCACCAGAATGTCATTCGTTTCTGAGTGTCGCTAACGAGTACCGTCGTGAGATGGAGACCGAGACGGCACGTGAGGCCGAACTCGCGTCCGCGCTGCGCCTGTCGGTGATGCGGCTTTCCCGGCGCATGCGCCAGGAGCGGTCGAGCCGGCTCACCCCCACGCAGACCTCCGCGCTTGCCACGCTGGAGCGGCACGGCCCCATGACGCTCGGGGAGATCGCCGCCCACGAGCGCGTCCAGCCGCCGTCGATGACCCGGGTGATCGCGCATCTGGCCGTCACCGGGCTCGTCGAGCGCCGGCCGCATCCCACCGACGGCCGTCAGGTGATCGCCGAGGTGACCGAGGCGGGTCGAGCCCTGCTCGAGGACGACCGTCGGCGCCGGGACGAATGGCTGACCGATCGGCTGGCCGAGCTCTCACTCGAGGAGATCGCCGCGCTGAACCGCGCCGCACCGATCCTGGACGCGCTTGCCGGCTCGTAGGCTNCCCGCCGATCCGAGCATCGTTCCGACCGCCGTTCAGAGCTCCACCCAACCGCCCTGCTGATGGGAGGTCTGCGCGGCGGCCATCAGGTGGTTCGCGGTGAGCAGGTCGTGGAAGGTGGCGCCGCGGACCAGCCGGGCGTCGTCGAGTTCGGTGGCACGCACCACGTCGTAGGTGGCCTCCATCAGCCCCGGCCGGGAGGTCGGCACGGTCGGCATCATCAGATCCCGGATGCCGCTGCCGTCCTGGCGGCGGACCAGACGGCCCCGGACGACGATGCGTCCGGAGTCGCCGCATACCGTGAGGGTGGCTGTGCCGAGGTTCCCGCCCATCTGCTCGTTGATCAGGACCGTCGCGCCGCTCGCCGCCAGCAGGGCCAGCGTCACCGGTGCGTCCGGGGTGAGCGCCGGGGCGGGCATCGCGGCCGGATCGGCGCAGACCGCGAGGATCTCGCCGCACCAGCGCATCGCCAGATCGATGATCTCGACTCGCCCGGCGGGCCCGTTCGGCGCGCCCACCACGGTCATCTGGGTGAGCCGGCCCAGGGAGGGAACGGTCGCCGCGACGTGGGTGGCAGCCGGCCAGGCCCGCCCGTCGAGCGCGACCACGTGGGCGAGATCACCCTCCTCGGCGAGGTCGGCGACCGCGCGCAGGGCCTCGGCCTCGACGGTCGCCGGCCCGGCCAGGAGCACGTGCAGGCCGATCTCGGCCGCTTGCCGGGCGACGATGTCGGAGGCGGGCGGCGGCATCTCCACGCAGACCGCCTCGATGTCGTCCGAGAGCAAGGTGAGCAGATCGGCGTACGCCCGTCGGACACCCGCCTCGGCGGCCCAGGCCAGGGACTCCAGCGGCTCCGGGGCGAGGAGACCGACGACGTCGACCCCGGCATCGCGCAGCACCTCGGCGGTAGTGCTGTCCGAGCCGTCGGTGACCAGGGCCATCGCGAGGGGCAGGTCCGGCTGCCGCCGACGCACGACGCGCCGCAGCTCCCGCCAGGCCTGAGAAAGGGCGGGATCGCGCGGCGGCACCAGATCGGGGAGCGTCGTCACAGCATTGATAGTGCTCCCCGTCCGGTGGCGAGGGTCGCCGGTCAACCCGATTGTCGCCGAGAACCGATCGGAGGCCGAGCGCTCGCCATCCGAGCCCGGAGCAGGTCCGTGCCGCACTGTTCGTCTCGTCCCAGGGAGACTGTCGTCTCGTCCCAGGGAGAGGGAGCCTGTCGTTCCAGGGAGGTTGAGCTGGCAACCAGACTGTTCGTGGCGGCCGTCCCACCCCCCGAGGTCGCCGAGGCGCTGCTCGCGGCCGTGCGCAGGACGCGCGCCGCGGCGGCGGATCTGCGCTGGACCACGCCGGACCAGTGGCACGTCACGTTCGCCTTCCTCGGGCCGGTGCCGGACGACCGGCGCGCCGAGCTCGGCGTGAGACTGGCGCGGGTGGCACGCCGGCACGGCCCGTTCGCCGTCGAGACGGTCGGCGGCGGACGGTTCGGCGATCGGGTGCTGTGGACCGCGGTGCGGCAGCCACCGCCGGTGACCGCGGACGCATCCGTCGACGGCATTGCCGCGGCCGCCGCCGCGGCCGCCGGTGACGTGGCAGGCTCGCGAGCCAGCCCACGCCTGACGGCGCTGGCGGTCGGGGTCCGGCGGGCCGCCGAGCGTGCCGGGGCGGCCCGCCGGAACACCCGTCCGTTGCGCGCACATCTGACACTCGCCCGGGTGCCGAACGGACGCGGGCGAGCACTGGAACCGCTCGTCGAGCTGTTGCGTGCCGATGTCCCACCGCTGCCCTGGAGCGTCGAGCGGCTCATCCTGATGAGCAGCTCGGGCGGCGGCGAGTCCGGATCATCCCCCACCTACCGGGCGGAGACGGTCTGGGACCTCGTCGGCGGTCAACCGTCGGTCGAGGGATCCGCCGGGCGGTAGCGGTAGCCCACGCGGCGGATGGTCTCGATGCGGTCCCGGTGCTCCGGGCCGAGCTTGCGCCGCAGCCGCGTCACCAGGACATCCACCGTGCGGATGTCGGGAGCCGACTCGTCGTCGACCTGATGGCCCCAGACCGAGCAGAGCAGTGCCTCCCGGCTGTACGCCTGCCCGGGATGGCGGACGAAGAAGTCCAGTACCTCGAACTCCAGGTAGGTCAGCTGCAGGGTCCGGCCGTCAACGGTGGCGAGCCAGGCGGTGCGGTCGACCCACACCCCGCGCTGGGGCGGCGGCGCGATCTCCCACTGGCCGGTCCGGAGGCCGGCGTCGGGCGTGTGCGTGGGCGCCGTCGCGGGCAGGGACGGTCTCGGCAGGGACGGTCTCGGCCGGGACGGTCGTGGAAGGGACGCCGCCGGAACGGACGCCGCACGGGAGGGCGCGGTGTGGGGCGTCCGGTACGGGAGGACGGTCGTCTGCGGGGGCATTGCTGGCCTTTCGGTCAGGTTTCTCTCGGTCACCGAAGATCGGGTGGGCGGCGAGATGCCGTCGACGTGTCAGCGTTCTGGCCGGTGGGTCCGCCGGGTACGCGGCGCGGTGGCGCGAAGATGGTGGCGGTGTCTCTCACCGGCGGCGGCGGGGGAGGGCGGGGCCGATGTTGTTCGGGGGAGGTCGGCATGTGCAGCTACCAGCGATGACGCTGCCCGGTGGGGCTTTCCTGGCGATGCTTGCCGGTTCGCGCGAGACGAGGCAACGTCGGTTGACAGACGGTGGCGTGCCCTGGTGCGGCGTCCGGACCGACTGACGCTTCGTGAAGCGCCGTGCGGGAGGTAGGCGGCTGCCCGTCAGGCCGCCGGACAGGCGGCCGAGGCAACGCGGAGCAGATCAATGTGGCCCCGGGTGACCAGGATCAGCCGCTTCAACACAAGAGCAACGGAAGCACACTGCTCCGGTGGTCGCCAAGCATTGAAAAGTATGACTTATCTCACCTCTTGGTCTTTCGGTGGAATCCGTGGTGCATGACGCCGGCCGTGGAGGTCCCGGGATATCCATCTTCCCGATGGAGAAGCGTGAATATACTCACGGACTGTTCCAGGAACCGCGGCCGGGGACGTCAGGAACAGGAGATGCCGTGGCTCTGCCTGATTTCTTCGTGATCGGTGCTCCCGACGCGGGTACGGAGGTCCTGCACGAGGAACTCGGCCGCCATCGATCCGTCTTCATGTCCGAGATCCCGCAACCGGGGTACTTCCTGGCCGGGCGCATCCTGGAAAGCGGGCTCGACGTCACCACGGCAGGCCGGGCCGGCGTCGTCTGTTCCGTTTGGGACAAAGCCGGCGGGAGTGCCGGTCGTCCGGGCTGTGTGGCTCGCGCCGGGCCGGGCGAGCGATCACCTGTCCGTCGGCGATCCGACTACGAGGCGCTGTTCGACGCGGCTCCGGCGGGNGCGGNGCGCGGCGAGAGCACCCCGTACTATCTCGCCGACTTCACGGCGCTGCGGCATATTCACGAACTGCTTCCCTACGCGAAGCTCATCGTCGTTCTTCGTGATCCGGTGGAGCGGGCCTATGCGAACTGGGTCCGGATGCGGCTGGCCGGTCTTGAGGACCTCGACGATTTCGAACGTGCCGTGGCCGCCGAGGCCGCCCGGACGGCCGCGTGCTGGCCATGGCCGTGGCGCTACCTGGCCCTGGGCAGGTACGGCACGCAGCTGCAGCGGCTGTTCACGCTGTTCCCCCGCGAGCAGGTACTCCTGACGGCGCACCGCGATCTGATCGGGGATCCCGCCGCCGTCATTCGACGGGCCCACGGTTTCCTGGGGGTCAAGCTGGGGGTCAAGCTGGGGGTCGAGCGCCGAGGCCGTCCCGGGCCACCCGGGACGTCCGTGCCGACGCCCCCGTCCGTGCCGGCCTTCCCGGCCCCCCGGCTGGATCCGGCGATCGGGGCCCGGCTGCGGGACGGGTTCCGTTCCGATATCGCCCTGCTGAGCGACGTGACGAGACGCCGGTTCGACGAGTGGCTCGTCGAACCGGCGGACGACTCCTGACTATCATCCCGGCCGCGAGCAGCCCGGCCGCGAGCCGAGAGGGTAGCGTCGAGCGGGATGAGCGTCTCAGCAAGCAGCGATTCCACGGGTGGTGCGCACGCCCCCGAGGTACCGCCCGTCCCGGAGGGCGGCGAGCCCGCCGCGACAACCCGCCCGTCCGCGCCCGAACCGTTGCCCTACGACGGGGTCGCCTCCGTCGCGGTGGGAACCGTGCTGTGGGCCATCGCCGCGCTGGTCATGGCGTTCTTCCTCGACGAGCTGCGGGGCGACGGCCGGCTCTGGTGGTTCGCGACGGCGATCTGCGGCTTCGTCCTCGGGCTCGCCGGCCTGTGGATCGTGATCCGCCGCCGCAACCGGCTGCGGGCGCGGGGAAACCCTGACCACGCGGATCGATAGTCCGGCGACCGGAACCCAGCGGCGCGGCTCAGGTCTCGTCGAGGTCGTCCTCCGCGGCTCGGAAGGCGGCACCGTCGGGGTCGCGCAGCGCCGCGGCCAGCGCATGCCGCCGGTCCCACTGCCCGCCGCGCCAGGCCAGGGCCCGCGCGAGCGCGTCCGAGCCGGCCTCGGCATCCACGTGGATCTCGCCGCCGATCCCGCCGAGTACCCGCCAGGGCACCCGGGTTGGCCTGCCGGCGAGATCCTCGACCAGCAGCGGGTCGTGAACCCGGTACGGTGTGCCGTCCGGTGCCTGCCGGGCCTCGCCGGGGCCCGCCGAGGCGATCTCGCAGGTGCCCGCCTCGGCGGTGAGGCGCACGCCGAGGACGTGGGCCACCTCGGCCGCCCGGTCCAGCGGGAGACGCAGCCCGAAGCGGTCCGCGCCGAGCAGCCCCAGCATGTCCGGTGCGTCCACCACGACGACGTCGGCGCAGGCCCGGACGCCGTCCGGGGTGCGGACGGTCAGCGGCGGGTCGAACCGCCCGTCGTGGGCGGAACCGTCCGGCGCCGTCAGGACCCGGGCCACCGCGTCGACCGCGGCGATGTACAGCGTGCGAGCCGCGGGCCACGGCACGTCCCGGTCAACGTCGCCCAGCCGGTCGAGCAGGTCCATCACCGCGCCCAGGTCGCCGAGGACGTCCTCCAGCGTCAGCCGGCAGCCGAGGTGGCGCAGGAACTCGTCGTCGACCCCCGGGAGCGGTGCCGCCGGCGCGAACAGCCCGGTGAGCAGGGGGTCCGCGTCGGGTAGGACGAGCTCGCCCGGAGGCAGAACCCTGCTGTCCCGGTGCGCCGGGTGTTCCGCGGAGCGCTCCGCCGGGTGTTCCGCGGAGCGGGGCACCCGGCCGTCGCCACCGACGGGCAGCACCGCGTGCCGCGCCAGCCACCAGCGCGTATAGGACGGCTCGGGGGCGAACACGATGTCCCGCAACGGTGGTCGGGCGAGCTCGGCGAGCGCCTCGGGCCAGGCGGTCCGGTCGACGAGTTCGAGGTCGCGTACCGCCGCGAACACCCCGATCATGGCGGGNGCCGGNGGCCCGCCGGGAGGCGGCCGACGCAGGTTCGCCGAGCCGCCCGGCGCGCCGTGGTCGTCCGCCGCGACGTCGTCAACCCAGATGTCGCTGTCGTCGAGGTCAAGCAGGATCTGCTCGTCGGGATCCAACGGCAGGTCGTGGGCGTGCAACACCCCGAAGGTGCGCAGCACACCGACCTTCGCCAGTACCTCGGCGGGCCAGGCCCGCGCGACCTCGGCGCTCAGGGTGCCGAAGGGCGCGTCCTCGGCGAGCACCCGATCCAGGGGGCCTCCCTGGATCAGCAGCTCGCCGGCCGGGGTGAAGTCACCGTCGCCGTCCGGCAGCAGCAGCTCGTCGAGCCAGCTCAGGTCGGCCGCGGACTCCTCGCCCGCGTCCCGGACCAGCGCCAGCACCGCGTTCGCCAGGGCGGTGAGATCATCGGGATCGTCCTCCGGATCGGCGTCCAGGACCGCCTCGCGTACCGCCGCATCCCTTAGGACACCNGCTGGAGTGCCCTCAAGCGCGCCGAGGGTGCGCAGGGCATCCCGCGCCGCGTCCTGGGCGCAGGCGTCGGGATGCACGACCCGCAGCGGCAGCCCCGATCGGGCCAGCGCGACGATGTCGAGGTCGGCGGTGGGCAGCAGGGTCCCACGCGGACCGGTGACCATCCGCGTCCGCAAGGCGCTGGACCCGGCTGCCCCGCGCGGCTCGGTGTCCTCCCAGGGCGCGGGAACCTCCGTGACCGGTACCGGAAGCGCGCCGAGCGCATCCCGGTCCGGCGCCCCGACCAGGAGCGGATAGAGACGTCCCCACCAGTGTGGCGGGCGGGGNACCCCNGAGAGCAGCTCGACTAGGGCGGCGCTGTCCACCCGTCGAACGCCCAGGGCGGAGAGTGCGGTACGCCACCGGCGGGCCGCATAGGCCGCCGGGAGCAGGCCGGGAACCTGCCCATCGACCTTCGCCGCGACGGTGTCGTCGCTATCCGGACCCGCCCCGTCCGTGCCGGCGATCTCGGCCGGGTCGGCCTCGGTCCAGGCCTCGGCCGGGTCGGCTCCGCAGGAGCGCAGCAGCTCGGTGACCGCATCGGTCGCGGGGCCGAGATCGCAGACGGAACAGTCCCGGCCACGCAGACCGGCGGGCAGCATCGCCGCGTCCGGGAGAAGTCGGGTCAGCACGTCCCGTAGCCTGCCGTCGACTTCGCCCACCGGCAGCCCCGTCGGCACGAGGGCCAGCGCGGCCAGCGGGTCGCCGGGTGTCTCGGCTGGGTCCCTGCCGGCGTCTGGGTTCCTGCCGGCGTCTGGGTTCCTGCCGGCGTCTGGGTTCCTGCCGGCGCCCAGGTATTCGGCCAGCGCCACGGTGGCCGCGCTCAGCTGATCGGTGAGCCAGTCTCGTAACGGACCCGATACCGTGTGTCGACGCGAGGGATCCAGTGGCAGCTCGACGCTCGCCAGGATCGGCAGCGAGATCGGTTCGTCCGTCGGCTGAGGTGCCCGCACGACCCGGGCGACGCCCTCGGGCCATCCGCCGTCGCGGACCATGACCCGGGCGGTGAAGCGGTTCCGGCCGCGCTCCTCTACCGGGCGGTCGGCCAGCAGGTTGGCCGGGATCACGCCGCTACGGGCGATGCCGCGCCAGCGCTCGCCGTCGAGATCGGCGATCTCCACGCGGGTCGCCGTCACGCCCGGCGCGGGCTGGGATGAGCCGCCCCCGCGGATCCATCGACAGGTGATCGTCCGAACGGCTCCGTCGACGTCAACCACGATCTCGCTGGGACCGCCGAGGACGAGCGGCAGGGTCGGATCGAGCCCGGCCAGCAGATCCCGGGCCGCCGTGGCCGCCGCGACGTCCCGCAGCGGGAGGCGGATCACGGTGTCGTACCCGTCCGGCGGTGCGGGCGGCGCGGGAAGATCGAATGGCAGCCGGAGGATGGGTACCGCCCCGTCGCGCCGGGCCAGTTCTTCGGTCAGGCCCGGCGCCGGCGTCGTGGTGCCGGCGCAGCCCACCCCCGCGGCCGTCACGGCCTTGATCACCCTGCTCTTCGACCAGGTGACTCCGGACGCCCCCCCGCCCGGGCGGGACCGGGAGACGATCGAGGGATCGTCGCTCACCGCGAGCACTGCGGCGAACCCGGCGCCGAACCGCCCTACCGACGTGGTGTCCCGTTTCGCCGAGGCACGCAGGGTCGACAGCGCCTCCACCCCCGCCGGGCTCAGCGGTGCCCCCGTGTTGGCGATCTCCAGCAGGCCCCCGGGACCGGCGCCGGTCTTCGAAGCATCCGGAGCATCCGACTCCGAAGCGGAGGTGCGCAGCCGCAGGTACACCCGGGCCGGGACGCCGGCCTCACGCGCGGCGTCGACCGCGTTCTGCACAAGTTCGACGACGAGGCGGTCGCGGTAGGCGCCGAGAGCCGCGTCCTCCTCGGCATTGGCGTCTTCCCGGAAGCGGGCCGGGGAGGCGGCCCAGGCGTCAAGAACCCGCTGCCGGATCGCGGCGGTTGCGTACTCGTCGGCGGGAGCGCGCGGGATCGTCACTGGCACCCGTCCATACTCGTCTTCCTGCCCGGCAGGGCGGGGGATCGGGTCCGGCACACCGGCGCGCGCGGACAGCCGGATATAACCGCGTACCGGTTTGTACCGGTTTGTACTAGATGTTATCGGGTGGTGCCTGGTGGTATCTGGCAGGTAGGCTATCCGGCCGGGACGCGGCGCCGGGCAGGATGGAGGGGTGCCACCCCGCGGACGCCGCCAGGATCCCAGGGCGACCGGTACCGAGCTGGCCGCGACGTTGGCGGACCAGTGGCAGCGGATCGTCGATGCGGTGAGTGTCCTGCCCGACGGGGCCCTCGGGGTGCCGAGTCCGCTGCCCGGCTGGACGGTCGGCGACCTCGTCCTGCACGTCTCCCGCTCCGCGTCCGCGCTCACCGAGGCCCTGGCCCCCGCGGTCCCGGCGTCCCGGCGCACGACGGATCTCGTCACGGCGAGGGATCTCGTCACCGCGAGCGGCTACCTGACGGGCGCCGGAACCCGGACGGAGGCCGTCGCGGACACCGCCCGCTCGCTGGCGGCGAACCGTGGGCCGGCCGAGATCAGAGGCCGGCTGGCCGGCGAGGTGTCGGCCGCGGTGGCCGCCATGGCCGCGGTGACTCAGGAAGCGGTGGTCCCGACGCCGGGCGGCCCAATGCGACTGGCGGAGTTCCTGCGCACCCGAGCGGTCGAGGCGGTGGTGCACGGCCTCGATCTAGGCGTCACGCCGGTCCGGGATGCGCTCAGGGCGGCGACGAAGGTGTTCGCGGAGATGTTCGCCGAGCGGGCACCCGGACGCTCGGTGGAACTGCGGGTGCCGCCGTTCACAGCCGTGCAGATCGTCGAGGGTCCACGCCATACCCGGGGCACACCGCCGAATGTCGTCGAGGCCGAACCCGTCGCCTTCGTCCTGCTGTGCGCGGGCCGCCTGCCGTGGGCCGAGGCGGTGGCCGACGGCCGGGTCGCGGCCAGCGGCGAGCGCGCCGACCTCAGTTCCTACCTGCCCCTCCTGTAGATGCGGGTTGGCTGGTCCGGATGATCTACCAGGGACGATCTGGTCCGTCCGGGCATGCGCGCACAACGGCCGATGCGCGTCCTCACTGCTAGCGTGGTGGAAGGTAGCTGCCGGGGTGAGGCGGTGGTCGGAGTGGTCGGCGCGTCTCGGCACGTCTCGGCACGTCAGCGGACGAGCCCGGCACCTCTGTGGTCCCGCATGGTCCCGCGCGAGATCGTCCGCATTCTTCGGTGTCCCTGACCTGTCGAGGAGTCCTGGTGCCAGACGTCGCACCCCGCTTCGGCGCCACCCCCGGATGGGAATCAGACCTCTCCGACGAGCCGGGGCCGCGTGACGCCTGCGGTGTGTTCGGGGTGTGGGCGCCCGGTGAGGACGTGGCGAACCTGGCCTACTACGGTCTGTACGCGCTGCAGCACCGCGGGCAGGAGGCTGCCGGCATCGCGGTCGGGGACGGTCGGACCGTGGTGGTCTTCAAGGAACTGGGGCTTGTCGCTCAGGTCTTCGACGAGGTCACCCTGTCCAGCCTGAGCGGCCATGTGGCGGTCGGTCACACCCGGTACTCGACGACGGGCTCCTCCACCTGGGAGAACGCCCAGCCGTCGTACCGCACCGCCCGCTTCGGCGGCCCCATCGCGCTCGGGCACAACGGCAACCTCACCAACATCGTCGAGCTCGCGCGGACGCTCGGCGCGGAGCGGGACCGCCTGCGGGCGACCACCGACTCGGACCTCATCACCGCCATGCTCGCCGACCATCCCGGCCCGACCCTCGTCGACGCGGCGATGGACGTGCTGCCCCGCCTGACCGGGGCCTTCTCGCTGGTCTTCTCGGACGCCTCGACGCTGTATGCCGCCCGGGACGCGCACGGGATCCACCCGCTCGTGCTCGGCCGGCTCGACGGCCATCCCGACGGCGCGTGGATCATCGCCAGCGAGACGGCCGCCCTCGACATCGTCGGCGCCACCCTCGTACGGGAGATCGTTCCCGGCGAGCTGGTCGTCATCGACGCCGAGGGGGTGCGTTCGCGCACGTTCGCCCGGCCCGATCCGCACGGCTGCCTGTTCGAGTACGTCTATCTCGCCCGCCCGGACACGTCGATCGCCGGACGTTCCGTGCACGCCACCCGGGTCGATGTTGGCCGGCAGCTGGCCCGCGAGGCGCCGGTGGAGGCCGACCTGGTCATCCCCGTGCCGCAGTCCGGGGTACCCGCCGCGGTCGGCTACGCGGAGGAGTCGGGTATCCCGTTCGGTGAGGGCCTGGTCAAGAACTCCTACGTCGGGCGCACCTTCATCCAGCCCTCGCAGACGATTCGGCAGCGCGGGATCCGGCTCAAGCTGAACCCCCTGCGGGATGTGATCGAGGGGCGTCGCCTCGTCGTGGTGGACGACTCGATCGTCCGCGGCAACACGCAGCGCGCGCTGGTGCGCATGCTGCGGGAGGCCGGCGCCGCCGAGGTCCACATCCGGATCTCCTCGCCGCCGGTACGGTGGCCCTGCTTCTACGGCATCGACTTCGCGACCCGCGCCGAGCTGATCGCCAGTGAGGCGGGCATCGAGGAGATCAGAGCCTCTCTCGGGGCCGACTCGCTGGCCTNCGTCTCGTTGGAGGGCCTCGTCGAGGCCTCCCGCCAACCGGCCGGCACGCTCTGCCGGGCCTGCTTCGACGGCGTGTACCCGGTTCCGCTGAACGATTCCGACAAGCTCGGCAAGCATCGGCTGGAGGCGACGGGCGGCGCGGAGACCACCGAGGACATGATCGCCGAGGCGTTGCGGCGCGGCGTGACGCTGGGCATGAACGGTGCCGATCCCTCCCCGGACAACCACGACGCCGAGCCTGAGCCCGAGCCCGATCTTGAGTCCGAGCCCGAGCCGGCCGGGGTGAGGCCCGCATGAGCGGTGGATTGAACTCGTACCGGGCGGCCGGGGTCAACGTGGCCGCGGGCGAGCGTGCCGTCGAGCTGATGCGCGGTCACGTCGCGCGCGCGNTCCGGCCCGAGGTCGTCGGTTCGCTCGGCGGATTCGCCGGCCTGTTCGCGCTGGATACGGCGCGGTACCGTCGGCCGCTGCTCGCCTCGTCGACCGACGGTGTGGGCACCAAGATTGCCGTTGCCCGGGCCCTGGACACGCACGACACCGTGGGCATTGATCTGGTCGCCATGGTTGTCGACGACCTCGTGGTGTGCGGCGCGGAGCCGCTGTTCCTGCTCGACTACATCGCGTGCGGCTCCCTGGTCCCCGCGCGCGTGGCCGAGATCGTCTCCGGCATCGCAACCGGCTGCGAGCAGGCGGGGGCGGCGCTGGTCGGCGGGGAGACCGCCGAGCACCCCGGGCTCATGGGTAGCGACGACTACGACCTGGCCGCGACGGGGGTCGGGGTCGTGGAGGCCGACGACGTGCTCGGGCCGGAGCGAGTCCGGCCCGGGGACGTGGTGGTCGCGATGGCATCATCCGGCATCCACTCCAACGGC
Source organism: Frankia sp. Allo2 (assembly GCF_000733325.1). Classification (NCBI taxonomy): domain Bacteria; kingdom Bacillati; phylum Actinomycetota; class Actinomycetes; order Frankiales; family Frankiaceae; genus Frankia; species Frankia sp. Allo2. Next base: position 26,259 of record NZ_JPHT01000001.1, on the reverse strand, counting down.
TTCTCGCTCGTACGGCATATCTTGTTCGGTCCTGTCGATTCTGGCCAGCCCGGTGGGATTCCCGAGACCGCGCGGGAGGATCTGGAGGCATACGTCCCGTCCCTGGGGGGCACGCTGGGCACGTCCCTGCTGGTTCCGACCCGCATCTATGCTCGGGACTGCCTGGCGCTGGCCGCGGCTGTCGAGGTGCACACCTTCGCCCACATCACCGGCGGCGGTCTCGCGGCGAACCTCGCCCGGGTCATCCCGCCGGGCCTGCTGGCCACGGTGGACCNGGCGTCGTGGTCAGTGCCCCCGATCTTCGGTCTGCTCGCCGAGCGCGGCGAGGTGACCCAGGCGGACATGGAAGCCACCTTCAACCAGGGAGTCGGCATGGTGGCGGTCTTGCCGGCCACCGCGGTCGCCGACGCTCTCGCGCTGCTCGCCGCGCGGGACGTGCCGGCCTGGGTGGCAGGGGAGGTCGGCACGGCGGACGCTCCGGAGCCAGCCGGCGTGGCCAGGGCCCGGCTCGCCGGCCGGCATCCACGCTGAGGCGGCCCGTCCGGGACAGCACGTCCGGGACAGCACGTCCGGGACAGCACGTCCGGGCAGGGCAGCCCCTCCGGGCAGGTTGGGCAACCTGTCCGGGCAGCCTGGGCTGATCAGGAGTGAACTGGCGAAGAAGCATGCAGCGCGGCCAACATCACGGCAGCACGTTATGGCGGTGGGAGCCCGGGCCTGAGCCCGGACGACCACCGTCGGCGACGACCACCGCGGTGAGCCTGCCGCGGTGAGCGACTACCGAAGCGACGCTGTCAGCGGGAGGAACGTCGATCGTCCTCGTCGTCTGCGTAGGCGTCGTATCCGTAGTCGTCATCTACGTACGAGTCGTCGTTGTTGTTCTCGCGCGTCGAGCCCGCGCCCAGATCCGCCTTCAATCGGTCGAGATCCATAGTGGGCGAGTTGTACTTGAGCTCGCGGGCGACTTTCGTCTGCTTGGCCTTAGCTCGGCCGCGCCCCATGGCTCGACCCCCTCGAACATGACGACGGGGACCCGCCCCGGTGCTCTCACTGTCTCGTGCTTCCCGAGACTACAGGGACCGGAGGCTTCTCGGCACGCCAACCCGACAGTTGCCTGTCCCCGGACAAGGTGTCCGCGATCGGAAACGGTGTATGAACCCGCTTGTCCGGTGGGTTCGATCGGGGATATCCGCTCGTCCCCGCCGTCGGCGGCCCGTTTGACGGGGCCTGGATGTGATCACCGTCACCTGTTCCCATTGACGTTCAGGCCTCCGCCGGGCGGGTGATCGTGCCTCGCCTCACGGTGTGCCTCGCCTCACGGTGTGCCTCGCCTCACGGTGTGCCTCGCCTCACGGTGCGTCTCGCCCCATCCGCGGTCGGCGTCAGGGCAGCAGGATCCCCCGCAGGCGTCCCACGTCGGTCATGCGGCGTTCGGCGAGCCGCTCCGCGGCCTCGGTCGGGGTCACCTCCTCGGCCTCGGCGAGGCGGAACACCTCCGAGGTGGTGTCGAAGATCTGCGCGGCCCTGGCCCGGGCCCGCTCCGGCGAGTAGCCCTCGATCTCGTCCGCGACCTGGATCAGGCCGCCGGCGTTGACCACGAAGTCGGGGGCGTACAGGACTCCGGCGTCGGCGAGCTGCCGCCCGACCTCGGGCTGCGCGAGCTGGTTGTTGGCGCCGCCGCAGACGACGCCGGCTCGCAGCCGGCGGACGGTCTCCGCGCTCAGCGCTCCGCCCAGCGCGCAGGGGGCGTACACGTCGATGTCGAGGTCGAGCAGATCGTCCGGGTCCGGCACGGTCTCGGCCGCCGGGAACTCCACCCGCAGCCGGGCCAGGGCCACCGGGTCCACGTCGCCCGCGACCACCGAGGCGCCGCTGTCGAGGAGATGCCCGACGAGCCGCCGCCCGACCTTGCCGACTCCCGAGACCGCGACGCGGCGCCCCGCCAGGCTCGGCGTTCCCCACCGGTGCCGGGCGGCGGCGCGCATGCCCTCGAAGACCCCGTAGGCGGTCAGCACGCCGGAGTCGCCCGAACCGCCGTGCGCCGGTGACCGTCCGGTTACCCACCGGGTTTCCCGGGCGATGACGTCCATGTCCGCCACATAGGTACCGACGTCGCAAGCGGTGATGTATCGGCCGCCCAGTGATGCGACATGGCGGCCGAAGGCGCGCAGCAGTGGCTCCGACTTCGCGACGGCCGGATCACCGATGATGACGGCCTTGCCGCCGCCGAGGTCCAGCCCGGCGCAGGCGGCCTTGTAGGCCATCGCCCGGGACAGGGCGAGGGCGTCCGCCAACGCGACTTCCTCGTCGGCGTAGGGGTGGAAGCGGGTACCGCCCAGCGACGGCCCCAGCGCCGTCGAGTAGATGGCGATGATCGCGTGAAGACCCGAGGGACGGTCCGAGCACAACAGCACCTGCTCATGGTCACAAACGGCGCTGAACAGGGACGACATGGCGCACCTCTCTCCTCGGGGCCTTCTGGGGGCCTTCTGGGGGCCTCCGTGGGGCCCGTGGCCCCCACCGCCCTGATCCCGCGCGCCGGGCCAACCACCCCGCGCCGCGCCCAGGGCCCGCAGATCGTGTCCTGGCGAACCCTACGGCGCCGGTAGGCCGGACGGCTTGTGTGTGGACGTGCCAGGATCGAGGCATGCCAGGATCCAGGGCATCCGCGTGGGTGTCGTCGGTCGGATCGCGCGCGGTAAGTGGGTCCTGAGGTGCCCGTCGTCTCCCCCGCGGCGTATCTGCGGGTGTACGAACCGCTCGCTGCCTTTCCCGCGGCCGAACGTGGCCGCTGGCAGCGTTACGCCGCCGCGGGGCCGCCTTCGCGCCGGGCCGGGACCCGCCGGGAGCGGGTCCTGGCGCTGGTCGCGACCGTCCATCCCACCCTTGACGTCGCCGACGAGTCGGCCTTCGTCCAGTGGATCGACGGTCTGATGTTCGTCTGTCCGTGGTCGACCCAGCTGCGGGTGTGGCAGGCGGCGCTCGAGTTCCGCGGCCTGATGCCCGACCGCGTCGCGGAGGCGTTCCTGCCACGGCGGATCATCGAGCCGGCCGAGGTCGAGCTGGACCGGTGGAAGGCCCGCCGCCCCGCGCTCAAGGTCCACGTGCAGACCTGTACCTGGATGGTGCCACCGCCGTGGTTCCTGCTCTTCGACCCGGCCGAACGGTCCCTGGTCACGGGGGACACTGCCGAGCGGTCCATGATCTACCGCACCACGATGAGCCTCGCCAGACGGCGGGCGGGCCGGGCGGTGGAGGCGGTGGAGGCGCTGCGGGCGAGCTCTCCGGACGCCCCAGGAGTCGAGGGCGTCGGCGAGCTGGCCCGTTGGCTGGGGTCCTTCCATCCGCAGAGCAGGGTCGAACTGGACTACGACGGGCTAGTTGACCTGCTGGACGATGACATGCTTCGGCGCGACAACTCTGTAGAGGACATCGTCGAGGCTGTCAGTGCGTTACGCCGTGGGCGAACAGACCTAGCGGTCGAAGCCTACGAACGAGTCCTGATGAGGTGGAGGCCCTTGCAGGCACGGGAATCCGCGAGCTGATCGGCGCATTCTGTTAACTGAGAGTTGCCGCCCGCGTCGGACGAGCTGTGACTAGTCAGTAGATGGTCCTGACGTGCCATGTCCGAAATGCCCCCGAAGGATGCACGATCTGTATGGGACGGAGCGACGCTCTGTGACGGGAGGCCAACGCAATGACGACACGAACGCCAGACGCTGAGCCGCTGCTGACGCCCGCCGAGGTTGCCACGATGTTTCGGGTAGACCCGAAG
>NZ_JPHT01000001.1:0-22477 GCF_000733325.1 Frankia sp. Allo2 | reverse complement strand
CCNGGTGGGCGAAGGCCGGAAAGCTGACGTCGATTCGGACTCTGGGCGGTCACCGCCGGTACCGAGAGGCGGAGGTGCGTGCCCTGTTGAAGGGAGTTCCGAGCATCGGAAGTGACATCTAGGTTCGCGCCAACCTGGCGCGTTGCACGAGCCCCCTCCTCTCCTCGGGTGCGGGCCGCACGGCTGACAGTGCGAGGGTGTCGGTCGTGAGTCCCGCGGAATAGGGCCGAAGGTCTCGAGAGCGGTTGATCGTCCCGTATCGGACGACGGCCGGAGGCTGCGGTATCACCATCGGGCCGCTGATGGAGGGGTAGATAGATCCAGGCGTCGGGTCGTCCGGCATGTGGGTGAGCCCATGCGTCGGGATCCTGTCCCGCCGACGTCCCGCGTCAAGGACCACCTCCGCACCGGGAGGGCGCTGGGTGGACCTGCTGGGGAACCGGCGGACGGCCGTTACGGCTGTCCGCCGGTCTCGTCGCGCTGGGCCAAGGCACTGGACGGACGGCCGAGGCCCTGGACAGCCGAGAGGCTGGACAGAGATCGCTGGACAGAGATCCGAGCTGCCCGGAGGTTGATCATCGTTGGACCGCCGCCTGGCGCCGTAACCCGCCCGGCACCGTGACGTCGGGCGGCGCCGATAACCAGGGCTGGGGGCGGGAGTCGACTGTGCCCGGTTTCCGGCCCAGTACCAGCGCGTTCCGGTTCACGAACAGCTTCGCTCCGCAACCGTTGTTGGCCGTTTCGGCGCCATGGTCGACTCGGCGGCTGGGCCTCGGCGACGCCAGCCGGGGCCTGTGCGGCGGGATGATCTACGCTGTGCGTGATCTGTTCGAGGCCGGAATCGGGCCGCCGCCTGACGTCGTGGCGCCGGCAGTCGGTTCCCCGCTGTACGCGTACCTCGTCCGCCGCCTGCTGGAGAGCTTCGACATCCCGCGGGGGGTGGCCCGCTACTACCGGCTCATGCAGGGCGCCGATGCCGACGTCAACCGGGGGATCCGGGTCCGGCCGGGAGTCGCGCGGACGAGCCTGGCGGATGAGTGGCCACGGATCCGGCTCGATCTGGACGAGGGGTTGCTGTCCCCGATCGGGATCATCACGGTGCGCTCCCCCGATCCGCGGCTGCTCGGCCTGAACCATCAGGTGCTCGCCTACGCCTACGTCCAGGCCGGAACGTCGATCACGCTCCGTGTCTATGATCCGAACACTCCCGGGGACCGGGCCGACGAGGTCACGCTGAGTTTCGATCTCGCCGGGCCGGCGCGGATCGAGCACTCGATCGCGATCGGGGGGCGGCCGGTCCGAGCCTTCTTCCGTTCCCGCTACCGATGGGTCGACCCGCGCCGCGCCATCGCGCCCGCGGCAGGCCGCCCCGCGGGGCAGGAGGCGCCGGGCCGTTCACGCCTGGAGAAGGGCCGGTGACGCGGCAGCCGGGCAGCCGGGTGGCCGGGTGGCCGGGCAGTCGTTGGGCAGCCGGGTGGTTGGCCGGCCAGGGGAGCGTTCCCACGGGGATGCCGAGCGGTCGGGATCGGCCCGGGAAGGGTTTGTCGTCCGACCGGGCCATCCCCTATGCTTGCGGTGTTTCAGACGATCGACGTCGCGGTTGGGCGGATGCGCAGCCTCGCTGAGGGTCGTCGCCGCGCCCCCATCGTCTANCGGCCCAGGACGTCGCCCTTTCAAGGCGGTAGCACGGGTTCGAATCCCGTTGGGGGCACCAGAGGGTAGCCGATCGGCCACTAAATGCTAACATCTAGAGCGCCGGTCAGGTAGTCAGGCTGCTTGCTGATCGTTTCTTTGGCGGGCGATGACGTGGAGGTTGTGGACGACGGCGGTGCGGCGGAGGTAGAACAGGTTCTTGCGCTGCCCGTGGTAGCGGGCGCGGCGGCCCTGCCAGTGGCCGACGTGGGCGAGGGTGTGCTCGACCGCGGTGCGTTCCCGCAGGCGGGCGCGGCCGGCCGGGGNCGCCTGGCGTTCACGGAGTTCGGCGAGCAGAGTCTCGTCGGGATGGATGCTCACGCTGCGCCCGCGGGTGCTGGTGGTGCACTGTTCCCGCAGGGGACAGGCCGCGCAGGTCGCTGCTGGGAAACGGACGGTGCGGCCCGGGGTGAAGGGCATGACCACCCCGGCCGGGCAGGTGAGCTGGCCGTGGTCGAAGTTCAGGGTGAAAGCGGTCTCGTCATACCGGCCGGTGGTGTTGCGGACTCGCCACGCCTTACAGAACACCTGCAGGTTCTCGTCGCGGTCGCGGACCAGAGTGGAGGGCAGGTAGGCCCGGTCGATGTGCAGCTCGGTCAGGTTTTTCGCTACCCCGCGGCGCAGCCGGGCCACACCGGCCGGGGTGGTCTCGACGTCCTGGTCACGGACCTGGCGGGCCACCGCGACAGCCGCCCCGACCGGGGCGGGCTGGGCAGCGATGAAGGTCTCCACCGCCTCCAGGGCGGCCAGCACCACCGCCAGAGCGTGGTCCCGCTCGCCGGGGTCGTCCCAGTCGGCGTCCAACGCGGCTTTCAGGCTGGATCCGGCCAGCACCGGGGCCCCAGCCCGGCGGGCCAGGACGGCGGTTCCTTCGTCCAGCCCCCACCCCTGCCCGGCCGCGATCACACCCAGAGCCTTGCGCAGGGCGTGTCCCATGTTCGGGGTGTCCTCGACCCGGCCGGCGCCCCACAACGGACTGGAGTCCAACGCCGCCCGTAACGCCCGCGGCCCGAACCCCCCGCTCACNATGGCGATCTCGATGGTGCGTGCGATCAGCCGCCGATCCCACCCAGNGTTGATCAGCCGGGTACGGAATCCCACCAGGGTGCCCTTGGCAAACGGGGGACGGTCGGTGTCCAGGCAGTCCAGCACCAGCTGCCAGCGCCGGTCCATCACCGTCGCCTCGATCACCTCGTCGTCGGAGATACCCGTGTAGGCCTGCAGGATCAGCGCCAACGCCAGCTGCGCCGGCGGCACCGGCGGCTGGCCCTTCGGACTGTCGCGGTAGACCTCGGCCAGCTCGGTCTGGAACGCCTCGTCGAACAGCTCATGCCGATACCGGCGCAGGAACACGAACAGCTTCGCCCGCCGCACCAGCCTGATCACTGTTTGTTCCGCAGCCGAGGGCTCCACCGGTGGACGCCACACCCCAGGACGCATCAGGCAGCACCTTCCGATCAGAGGCTGGCACCCGGCACCCACCCACCGGTGCTGCCTACCACAGATCACACACGGCTACTTGACCGGCGCACTAGCCGCCCGTCCGTCCCGAGCCCACTGAAATCCGCCGCGGAGCGTGCGCGCCGACCGCGGCTCGATTACCTGGGCGGTAATCGACCATCCCGGCGACTGTGGCACACGCTGTACGTGGCACAGCACCCTGCGGCCTGTGCCACGCACGATCACGTTGAGGAGGCTGATGTCAATGACCACGAGCCAACCCTCGGTCCGTGCCGGGGCCGAGGTCAGGACGGACGGGGCCACCTGGCTACAGCGTTTCCTCGCCCTCGACGCCGTCGTCACCACGGTGAACGGAATCGCCTATCTGGTGGCGTCGGGGCCGTTGGGGCGGCTGTTCGACGTCAGCGGCGATCTGCTGCTCGCTCTGGGCGCTTTCCTGCTCCTCTACGGCCTGGCTGTCGGTTGGCTCGCCAGCAGGCCGCGGCCATCGGTACTGGCCGTCAACGCGGTGATCGAGGCCAATCTCGCCTGGGCGGTGCTCAGCATCGTCGCGTTGTTGTTCTGGTTCGACGATCCCAGCATCGCCGGGCAGGTCTGGATTCCGCTGCAGGCGGCGACGGTCGGCGGTCTCGCCGTGCTGCAGTTCGCCGCCCTGCGTCGCAGTCGGGTGTGACTCCGAACACCATCCAGCACGATTTTGAAAGGGTACTGAGTTGACTTCGTACAACGACGCTGTCCAGCGGTACTTCGCCGCCTGGAACGCCGCCACTCCCGAGGACTTGAAGGACGCGGTCGCCGCCGCGTTCACAGAAGAAGGCACCTACACCGACCCGCTGGCCGACGTCAGCGGGCACGACGGCATCGCCGCCGCGATCAGCGGAGCGCACGAGCAGTTCCCCGGTTTCGAGTTCAGGCTCGCCGGCTCCCCTGACGGGCACCACAACATCGCTCGTTTCTCCTGGGAACTGGTCTCGAAGGCCGATGGCTCGGCTCCGGCGGCCGGCTTTGATGTGATCACTCTCGCCGAGGACGGACGAATCAGCTCGGTGAGCGGCTTCCTGGACCGGCTTCCGGGAGCCTGACCCCGGAGGTCCGGGCACGGCCCGGTGGAGACGTGCCGACCGGACATCCGTGCCACGGATGCCCGGCCGGCACGCACTTTCGCCTGGGTCTTTCTCCGGGCCTGGGGGCTCATACCACGGGTGCGCCTTTCATGGCGACCTGAAGCGCCTGTGCCGTCTCCGGATCGGCTGGCAGGAAAGTCTCTACCGCCAGTTCGGAGACGGTCACGTCCATAGGCGTGTTGAACGTGGTGACCGTCGAGATGAGAGACAGGATCGTTTCGCCTGCCTGGATCTGCAGTGGCAGCGCGAGCGGGTAATGCTCCGCGCCGAGGGAGGCGTGCGCCTGGCCGTCTCCGTCCGAACCAGGCGCCGGGTACGCCGAGACCTCGTTGAACAATTCCTTGAGTTCACTCGATGGCCGTAGCGTGACCTGTCGGTCGATACGCTCCAGCAGGTGTGCGCGCCACTCGGAAAGGTTACGGATCCGGGGAGCTAGCCCTTCCGGGTGAAGGGTGATCCTTATGGCATTCATCGGCGGTTCGAGCAGGAATTTTGGAAGGTCCCCGAGCAGTGCCTGGACACCGCGGTTGGCGGTCAGGATGTCGTACCTGCCATCCATGATCAACGCGGGATTGGGCTCGTAGGCGGCCAGCAGCCGCTCCAGCCCCGTCCGGAGCACGTACATCTGCGGGTCCTGGAGGCTAGAGTTTCGCAGTTTTCTTGATCGTCTCGCGGTGGTTAGCGAGGCGAGTTGATTTAACCTATTGATGGGACGAGTTGTGTCCGGGTGTGGCACGGCTGCGGCGTGCCGGTAGAGGAAGCAGGCTTCCCGACGGGCTGATGGCGGGAGCATCGACGCTTCCTAAACCAGCTCGAATGAGTGGACGCCGATGCTCCCGGATGTCACTGTACCGTTTTCCCTGGCCGTTCTCCTGGCTGATTTCCGACCGTGCTTCACCGTGCCGACCTTCCGGGTTTTCCGCGCCCTGGTGGCCGGGATGCTCGCGGCCACGGGCCGGCGCACGGTGTGCGGGATGCTCGTCGGCGCCGGGCTGTCGCGGGTGTGGCCGCACGACCGGGTGCACCGGTTCTTCTCCGCCGCGGTCTGGTCCGCCGACGAGCTCGGGGTGACCCTGGCCCGGCTGGCGGTGCGCCTTCTGATCCCCGCCGGGGCACCGGTGACCGTGGCGGTCGACGACACGCTGTTCCACCGCAGAGGCACCAAGGTCTGGGCCGCGAGCTGGTTCCACGACGGCTCGGCCGTCGACACCCGCCAGATCGGCTACGGCAACAACTGGGTCCTCGCCGGAATCATCGTCACCCTACCCTGCCTCGACCGGCAGATCTGCCTGCCGGTGATGGCCCGACTGGTCCGCAAGGACACCACATCGGCCTCCCGGCTGTGGCTGGCCGCCCGCATGGTCGAGAAACTGGCCACCGCACTGCCCGGACATACGATCCACGCCGTCGCCGACGCCGCCTACGCCGGCGACGAGCTACGCACCCTACCCGCCCCGGTGACCTGGACCACCCGACTACGCAAGAACGCCGCCCTCGACGGTGGACTCGCGCAGGAACCTGCGGCGCCAGTACCGGTCGGCGCAGATCAGCCAGGGGTCGGTGACGAAGTCCGCCGATGAGACCCGGAAGGGAGGTTCGATGTTCGCGTCGATCAGCTCGGCGGCGACGTCCTCGCAGACCCGGTCCAACTCGCGGGAGTCGGCTGAGGCTGCCTGACCGAGCCGCGCATTGATCGATGCGACGTCCATGTGCCCCCTCCGTCAGATCTTCTCCGGATATGTACCACACGGCTGCGGGGCGGATCGGTACATACTGCGAACATGCGGGTCGATGTGGTCACCGCGGTACACGCCGAGTACGCGGGTTACCTGCCCGCGGCGTGGGACTCGCTGCACCGGCAGAGCCATCCCCACTGGACGTGGCGGGTTCACCTCGACGGGNCGCCCGACGAGGTCCTCGACGTGCTGACCGCCTGCGGAGCGGCGGACGACGGCCGGGTCCGGATCGCCGCGCACGGCACCCAGGAAGGCCTCGGGGTCGCCCGCAACATCGCCCTCGGCGCGTGCACCGCGCCGCTGGTCCAGAACCTCGACGCCGACGATGAGCTCGAACCCGGCGCGCTCGCCGACCTCAGCGGCGCGCTCGCCGCCCATCCCGCGGCAGGCTACGCGGTCGGCCATGCCCGCGACCTGCACGCTGACGGCACCCTGCGCACCGCGCCGCTGGCAGTGCCCGCCGGGCCGCTGGCCCGCGGTGCGCTGGCCGTCGCGTGGGCGTCCGCCTTACCCGACCGCACCCTGCCACCCGTGCATCCGGCCGGGGTGATGTGGCGCCGAAACCTGCTCCTCGTCGTCGGGGGATGGGCGGCGCTGCGCGGTGTCGAGGACACCGCGACCCTCATTGCCGGCTCCGCCCTCGCCACCGGAATACTGCTCGACGTCCCCACATTGCGCTACCGACGCCACGACGCACAGCGTTCCCGCCAGAACGGCAATTTTTCGGAGGGCAATATTTGCTCATCTGGCGGTGTGCCGCCCTACTCGCCGGCGGACCCCCCTGGGAAGAGCGGTAACCAGCAGGGCCGTGTGGGATGATCGGCTGAATAGCATTCGTGGTCCACGAGCAAAGAGGCTGAGTTCACCAGAGTTCGGTTTTTACCAGAGTTCGGTGAGCGCGGCGAACAGCTGGAGCCGGTGCTGTAGCCAGCCGAGGGTGCGGAAGTCGCCGCCGAGGCTGGCGGGCGGGTTGCTGACCAGGGTGTCCCGACGCAGGAGATCAGCAAAGTCGATGGTGGCGCCCACGGCTCCGGGTACGTTCGCGCGGGCCAGGATCGCGAGCATTTCGCTGGCCATGATGCCGTAGCCGATGCTGGTGGGATGGACGCCGTCGAGCGCGATAAGACCTCCCTGGGTACGACCCCGGGCGTCGGAGAGGAAGAATCGGGTGTCGGGCCGGGGGTGCAGCTCGCGGAGTGCCTGGGGTAGCGGATAGGGGCCGTACCGGTTCCACCAGCTCGGTCGGGTGGTCGGGTCGTCGAGATAGCGGCGGTAGGCGAGCCGGTCCAGCAGGGCGCACAGGNCGAAGACCCGCCAGTCGTCACCGGCCTGCCGGTGCGCCCTGACGTGTTCGATGATGACCTGGTTGTACATGTCGATGGCGCTGTCGATCTGCCGGCACTGCGTCCCGGTGAGGCAGGGGTCGGCGGTGTCGAACTGGTCGTCGCTGATCCAAGCGTAGGTGTAGCGGGCGAAGTATCGCGAGCCTTCCGGCTTGTCGCCGACCCCGCGGGCGAGCGGTGCGACGGTGACGTGGGGGACGGTGACCAGCACGACATGCCGGGCTCCCACCTTTTCGATTTCGGTGACGAGCTGGTCGTACTCCTGCTGGAAGTGGGCGGGGCGCCATACCGTGTAGGCCTTCTTCCCGTTCAGGTCGGCGAAGTTGTCTCCGCTCCAGACCAGCCGCAGCCGCAGAACGCTGGACAGCGCGTTGTTAGCCCCGAGAGCGACCACGAGCGTGCCGACGCCCTCGGCACCGAGCTGCCGCGCCGCCGTCAGCTGGGTGGTACCCGGGTCGCCGGGGCCGGCCAGGGCACGCAGGGCAGCGATCGGCCCGTCGTTCTGGACCAGGAGTCTGCGCGGATTCCAGGACCGGCGGGCGGGGNGCTCGGCCAGCTGTTCCTGGCACCAGCCGACGTTCTTCGAGAGTGCGTCGCGGACATCCCAACCGTAGATTGCGAGATTGTGGTTGAATTCCGCCTGCTCGACGGGGAGCCGGCCCGGGCCGAAGCCCCAGTAGCGTTGCACCCCCCGCGCCTGGGTGTACAGCGCGACTATCAGGCGTAGCGCGTGCGCCGGTAGCGGCCGGCCCTTGGTAATGGTGTCCGCGTGGCGCAGCAACTCCTCCATGTTGAGGGGGAGGCCGGCGCAGCCATCCGGCCCGGGATAGACCGGATAGCGAAACGGCGTCACCCCCATCGCCTCGGCCAGCAGAGCCGGCCACGACCGGTCGGTGTTGCGGACCGCCAGATTCTGGAAGCCATGGGTGAGCGAATCACCGATCGTCACGAGCGGATGGGCGACATCCACGTCGGACTCGATGGTGAACTCTAGGCCGAGGTCGTCCCGAACGGGCTCCGGAGCCTCCACGCTAATCACCAGCTCGTCCGGCGCTGGCACCTCCGGCACGGACATCGCGGCTCTCCTTCCCCCAACCCACGATTTCCCCGACCTATGATTTCCCCCAACCCGCGATGCATGAGTCGCCCCGAGGTCGAGAGCGCCATTGTGCACCCACGCACCTGTCCAGCCCCCCGAGTCCCCAGCCCCCCGAGTCCCCGGAGACCTCTCGACCACCGGGATCGTCGAGTTCGACTCCGTGAACCGGAGGGGGTTGGCCGTGACGACGGGGTGTCCTCCCGATGCGTCGTGTGGGTCAGCTCGGCGCACCCGGCGGCCGCCCGCCGGGCCCGCCGGACGGTGGCTGGCCGCCGGGCGCACCGGCGGGCTGGCCGCTGGACGGGGNGGTCGTGGTGTCGACGCCGACGGCGAGGGAGACCGTGTAGCCGCTGGTGACGTTGCCGGTCACGGTGGCGAGCTGGCGGGCGCCACCGTCGTCCCCGAAGACGTTGTCGCTGTCGAGACTGGCCTGAGACAGGTTCGCGATCGACGCCTTGTAGCCCTGCTGCGCGTAGACTTGGTCGCAGACGTTCTTCGGCAGGGCGACCTGGGACGTGGCGATCGCTTTGGTGGCGTCGGTGATGCTGGCCTGGTCGGGGTAGACCTCGAAGTGGATGTGTGGCCAGCGTCCGCTGTAGCAGGCCGGGAAGATGCTGGTGAAGCGTACCTTCCCGGCCTTGTCGGCGATCTGGACGCCGCGCAGGTAGTTCTGGTCGGTGATGCCGTTGGTGTACATCGAGTAGCGGCCTTCGCGGTCACAGTGCCACACGTAGACGGCCACTCCCGCGAAGGGGACGCCGTCGGCGAGATCGGTGATGGTCAGCTCCAGCGTCATGGGAACGCCCTCGGCGGTGCCGGTCGCTCCGCCGAAGCTGGACCGGATGTCGCTGCGGACCACGCCGCTCTGCTCGAGCACGTCCGGCCCGTTGGAACCGTCGCCCGGGTAGGGGCCAGCCGTCTCCTGGGGGATCTCCCCGGACGCCCCGCTGGTCGAGGCGGATGACGACGTGCTGGGCGACGCGGTGGAGCCGGACGATCCCGAGGCTTCGGCCCCGCCTGTTCCGCAGGCAGTCAGGCCCGCCGTCGCGGCACCGAGGCCGAGAAAGGTCAGCATCCGCCGCCGGCTCAGCAGCGTGCCGAGGTCGAAGCCCAGTCCCTGGTCGACGGCCTCCTCCTCGGGCCGGGGCAGGGGACGCCCCTCGTACGTCGGCCTCCGGCCGTCCCGCTGGTAGTCCGCCATGCGCTCTCCCTGAAATCGACTGATCTTGCGCCTTCACCATGGCGGGACAGTTTTTGCCCGCGCTGTGCGTCCGCTGTGCCTCGGCTGTGCGCGCCAGGTCCCCGTCACGGCGGCGGCGGGAAGACCGGCAGGCACGAGCCGGCCGGCACGAGCCGGCCGGCACGGGCCGGCCGGCACGGATCGGGCCGCATGACGGTACCGGTGGGGCTGAGGCTGACTACGGGATGGTCCACTCGCGCACGGTGACGATGTCCAGCCGTCGTTCCACGACGGCGCCTGCCGGCCAGCCGTTGACGAGCCGGGTCAGCTCGTCGGCCAGCGATTCGGAGCCGACGGCGTGCCACCTCTGCGCGGCTAGGCCTGCCCGTAGCGCCTCGGCGTAGGAGCTCCGGCTCATCTCGGCGATGTCGCGAACCATCGCCGTCGTCGTCGCGTTGGCCCTGGGTGGCCGCGGTCGCGGTCAGGATCTTCATGTCGGCTCCTCGGAGCAGGGAGGTGTCGGGTGCACGGGCAAGCGAGCGGTCACAACCGCGGGCCGTTGAGTCGTGACCGCGGGCTGTTGAACGGACGGGCCCCGAACGCAGTCGGGCCCCGAACGCAGTCGGACCCGCGCATCGAAGCACCCGGGAGCTCAATCGACGAGGAGTAAATCCGGCTGTGGGCGCCCTCGACGGACGTCACCGCAGGTCAGGTGCCCTATATCGAGCGTGCGCCGCCGAACGCCGAGAAGCCGAACGCCGAGAAAACGCGCTCATCTGCAGTTCCTTGACTCCGGGGGCGGCGACGGCGTCCAGCTCGCGCGGAGCGCCCTCGGCGAGTTCGACCCGTCGTTGCTCCGGGTCGCGGCGGGATCGGGTGCGCTGTCGGTGCGTCGGTCGGTCCAGCTCGATGCCGAGACCTCGGTCTGGATCGGGACGTCGTCCGGTGCGCATCCCGGGGCGGCTGTCGAGGTAACCGGCCCGGCGCAGCAGCAGCAGCCGGCGGCGGTCGGGCCCGCGTGGCAGGCGGTGCTCAGGCTGATCACCGCGACGGAGCCGGGGCTGGTCGAGCTGGTGCGGGAGCTGGCGGCGCGGGATGTGCCGGTACCGGAGGTCGGGTACGAACTCGGGGACGCGGCCTGGCAGGCGGAGCTGGCCTGGCCGGCCGCCAGGATCGGGGTCGTCACCGCGGCCGGGCCGGGCGACCCCGAAGGCTCGGGACGCGACGCCGCCTACGCGGCGGCAGGCTGGCTGGTGCGGACCGTGTCCGAATGGCAGGCATCCGATCTCGCCTCGAACCTCACATTGAATCTCGTAGCGAACCTCGCAACGAACCTCGCAACGAACCCCGCATCAAGGATCGATGGTCCACTCGGCTCACGGAGGGACAGCCAGTCGTGCGGAACGGCAGCTGACCCACACCCGGGTCAGGCCCGCCCAGGTCAGGCCAGAGCCGGCGCCGGGAGTCGGCGACACCGCAGGGGGGGGAGCCGGGCGGCCAGAAGGACGTCGAACGGCCGTTGTTCGAGGCCTTCACCGACCAGGACCTGGTCGACCTCGGTGTGGTTCCGGCCCTGCTTCCGCTGATCAGACGGATCGTTGACGAGGACGAGCTGCTCGGGCTCGCCGAGGTCGCCCCGCAGCTCACGTCCGACGTGCTCCTGGCGCTGCACGACGGCAAGAGCGTCGAAGAAGTACTCGAACACGTCACCGTGCCGGTGAAGGCCGACAGCCCGGTCGACCCGGAGGACTTCGCTGCGGCGGTTGCCCGGCCGGCGACCCAGGTGACCAGCGACGATGCCGCGCTGCAGGCGGTGCTGGGCGAGTCGTTCGCGCGGTGGCAGGTCTTCCTGCATCCGACCCAGCGCCAGCTCGTGGACCGGGTCTACGGCGGACCGGCGCGGGTCAGCGGCGGGCCGGGNACCGGGAAGACGATCGTCGCGCTGCACCGGGCCGGGCACCTCGCCGCCCGGCTGCCGCCGGGCGATGACAAGCCGATCCTGCTCACCACGTTCAACCGCAACCTTGCCGCCGACCTGCGGGCCCGGTTCCTCGACCTGGTCGGCCCCGACCTCGTCGATCGGGTCGATATCGTCAACATCGACAAGCTCGCGAGCCGGGTTGTCGGTGAGGCCGGGGCGAGCCGTCGCCGGCGGACGATCGACGATGACGCCGCCGTGCGGGAGTGGGCCGCGATGCTTGACGAGGTCGGTGAACGACGGTGGGACGCCGAGTTTCTCGCGGCCGAGTGGGCCGAGGTCGTTCTGGGCCAGGTGCTCCGTTCCCGCACCGACTACTTCAAGGCCCGGCGACCAGGTCGAGGGCGGCCACTGTCCCGAGCCGACCGCGACGCGGTGTGGCAACTCGTCGAACGTTTCACCAAGCGCCTGGACGACGCCGGTGTGTGGACGTGGCGCCAGGTAGCCGAATACGCCGCCCGCACCGAACAGGACCGCGCGGCCGCGGTGGTGAGCGCGGCCGGTCAGCCCACCGCTTCCGGCTCCCTGCCCAGGTACCGCTATCGGCATGTCGTCGTGGATGAGGCCCAGGACCTCAACCCGGCGCACTGGAAGATGCTGCGGGCCATGGTCGCGCCAGGTCGGGACGACATCTTCCTCGTCGGCGACACCCACCAGCGAATCTACGATAATTACGTCACGCTTGGTAGTCTCGGCGTGAATATCCGTGGTCGCAGTGCCAAGTTGACGCTGAGCTACCGCACCACCCGTCAGATCCTGTGGACAGCGCTTCGGCTGCTTGCCGGTGAGACGTACGACGACCTCGACGGCGGCGACGACAACCTCGCGGGGTACCGGTCGCTGCTCAGTGGCGGAGAACCCGTGCTCGGTGAGGCCGTCACCTGGGCGGATGAACTGAAGCTCATCAGCGGGCAGATCAGGGTCTGGGAGAGCGCCGGCGACGGTTCGACCAGTGCCGGCGACGGTTCGACCGCCGTGTGCGTGCCGACTCGACGGATGGTGGAGGACGTCGTCACACACCTCGAGGCGAGCGGGATTTCTGCCATCGAGATCGGGCCGGACGGGCCGAAGCGAGCCGGCGGCGTCCACGTGGGCACCATGCACCGTTTCAAGGGCCTGGAGTATCGGCGGATCATCATCGGAGGTGCCAGCGCCGGGCTTGTGCCCCGTGGCGTGGTCGAGCGGTACCAGGACGTCGACCCAAAGCGGTACCAGCAGGAACGGGCACGAGACCGGTCACTGCTGTTCGTCGCGGCGACCCGCGCCCGCGACGACCTGGCGATCTTCTGGCACGGCCGGCCAAGCCCGTTCCTGGCCGCCGCCTGGACGCGGCGTCGCGCCGTTGGGTCGAGCTTGCGCAATTGACGAAGCGCATGCGGGGTTATGCCGACCGGGTACCTCATACCAGGCCGAGGTCGGCCTTTACCTTGTCTCATGGAACTACCTTGTCCCATGGAACGGGCGTCTGCCCGGTAGCCGCCATCTCCTCGACGTAGACCACTTGGTTATCGCGGACCAGTCGAGCGGCAAGCTTGTGATGATGATCCCGGCGGGTTTCGCGCACTTTCCGGTGCAACNCCGCTNCCCGCCGCACCGCCTTCCGACGGTCCGCGGAACCTTTCCGTGCGCGGGCCAGCGACCGCTGGGCGCGGGCGAGATGCCGCCGCTTCGACCGCGGCGGGCGAGGGTTCGCCACGATCTCACCCGTGGACATGGTCACCAACCGATCGAGCCCAAGATCGACCCCCACCTCGGCGGGCACGACCGGGTACGGCTCGTCGGTCACATCGACCACGAACGACACGTAGTACCGGCCGTCCGCTTCCCGGATCACCGTGGCCGACGACGGAACCGACGGCAACCCCCGAGACCAGGCGAGTTCGACATCTCCGACCTTCCTGATCCGAGTTCTTAACGCGACTGGGCGACACTCGCCACCTGGTCCGTCAGCATGCTTGAGCGGGAGGTGTTCACCGAAGCGGGGTCGCGGCCCGGCTTCTCGGCCTGCCGCAGAACACCTTCCACTACTGCTTGGCGGGTGGCACGGTCGGTGACCGGGCCTACAAGCCGGTGATCCGTGTCGCACCCCGGGCGGCCGGCCTCGACTACAAGAAGACTGCCAACCGTACGTCTGGCCGGCCCCTCGTGCTTCTTGCGGGAACGGCCGCCGCATGTCGGATCACGAGGAGTAAGCGTCGTGAACCCGGACCTGCTGTCCGGGGCGTCTACTCGGGATCGTAGGCGAGGTTGGGGCGTAGCCAGCGCTCGACGTCGGAGATCTTCAGGCCCCGCCGCTGGGCGTAGTCCTCGACCTGGTCCCGGCCGATGCGCCCGACGGTGAAGTACCGCGACGACGGATGGGCGAAGATGAGCCCGCTGACGGCGGCGGCGGGGGTCATCGCGAAGGACTCGGTCAGGCCCATCCCCACCCGCCCGGCGTCCAGCAGGTCGAACAGCGCCTGCTTCTCGCTGTGGTCGGGGCTCGCCGGGTAGCCGAAGGCGGGACGAATGCCGCGGAAGCGCTCGGCGTGCAGATCCTCCAGCGACGGCTTGGCGTCCGGCTCGAACCAGGCGCGTCGCGCCTCAAGGTGGACATACTCGGCGAACGCCTCGGCGAGCCGGTCGGCCAGGGCCTTCACCATGATCGCCCGGTAGTCGTCCTGCCGGGCCTCGAAGCCGGCCGCGAGCGTGTCGGCGCCGTGGACGGCCACGGCGAACCCGCCGATGTGGTCCCCGGCCGGGGCCAGGTAGTCGGCGAGGCTGCGGTTCGGCCGCCCCGCGGGCTTGGCCGTCTGCTGGCGCAGCATCGGCAGGCGCAGCCGCCCCGTGCCACCCGGACCCGGCGTGCCACCTTGACCCGGCGAGCTGGCGCTGTTCACCGCGCCGACGTCGATCTGATCGATCAGGATGTCGTCGTCCTCCGCGACGGCGGGCCAGAAGCCGTAGACCCCGCGGGCCTGAAGGCTGCCGTCCGCGATGATCTGATCGAGCAGGACGTTCGCCTCGTCGTACAGCTCACGGGCCACCGGCTGGTCCAGGATCGCCGGGAACTTGCCCTTCAGCTCCCAGGCAAGGAAGAAGAACTGCCAGTCGATCATCGAGCGCAGCGCGCCGAGGTCCGGGGTGACGACGCGGACGCCGGTGAAGGCGGGGACGGGCAGGTCGTCGAACGTGACCTGCTC
The DNA here is from genome assembly GCF_000733325.1 of Frankia sp. Allo2. Lineage (NCBI taxonomy): Bacteria > Bacillati > Actinomycetota > Actinomycetes > Frankiales > Frankiaceae > Frankia > Frankia sp. Allo2. Next base: position 7,682 of record NZ_JPHT01000001.1, on the reverse strand, counting down.
GCGGTTCGCCCGGGCCTGCGCGAGGGGGAGCAGCGGGCGCTGCTGGCGGTTCTCGTGCTGCTCACGCAGGAGCTTCTGCTCCGCCCGGTTACGCACGGCGAGCTCCCCGGCCCGGTCGGCGTCGAGCAGGTCCGAGACCACGCCGACGACGCGGGAGGCGTCCAGCACGTGGACGGTGGTGGCGTCGTAGGCGGGGGCGATGCGGACCGCGGTGTGCTGGCGCGAGGTGGTGGCACCGCCGATCAGCAGGGGCAGTTTCAGCCCGCGGCGCTGCATCTCGGTGGCGACCGTGACCATCTCGTCCAGGGACGGGGTGATCAGGCCGGACAGGCCGATCGCGTCGGCGCCCTCCGCCACCGCCGTGTCGAGGATGACCGTGGCGGGGACCATGACCCCCAGGTCGATGACCTCGTAGTTGTTGCAGCCGAGGACCACACCCACGATGTTCTTGCCGATGTCGTGCACGTCGCCCTTGACGGTCGCGAGCACCACCGTGCCGTTGCCACGGTTGGCACGGCCGGTGCCGGTGCCGGCCAGCAGCGCCTGCTGCTTCTCGGCCTCCATGAACGGTTCCAGGTAGGCGACCGAGCGCTTCATCACCCGGGCGCTCTTGACCACCTGCGGCAGGAACATCTTCCCCGACCCGAAGAGGTCGCCGACGATCTTCATGCCGTCCATGAGTGGTCCCTCGATCACGTCGAGGGGGCGGGCCGCCCGCGCCCGGGCCTCCTCCGTGTCGGACTCGATGAAGTCGACGATGCCGTGCACGAGCGCGTGCGCCAAGCGCTCCTCGACCGGCGCCTCGCGCCAGGACAGGTCCACCGTGCGCTTCGTGCCGCTCCCGCTCACGGTCTCGGCGAACGCGACGAGCCGGTCGGTGGCGTCGTCGCGCCGGTCGAAGAGCACGTCCTCGACGAGTTCGAGCAGGTCGGCGGGGATGTCCTGGTAGNCGGCGAGCTGGCCGGCGTTGACGATGCCCATGTCGAGCCCGGCGCGCACGGCGTGGAAGAGGAACGCCGAGTGCATCGCCTCGCGGACGATGTCGTTGCCGCGGAAGGAGAACGACAGGTTCGAGATGCCGCCGCTGGTCCGCGCTCCCGGGCAGTGCTGCTTGATCAGCGGCAACGCGTCGAGGAACGCCTTCGCGTAGCCGTTGTGCTCGGCGATGCCGGTGGCGACGGCGAGCACGTTCGGGTCGAACACGATGTCCTCGGCCGGGAAGCCGACCCGCTGGGTGAGCAGGTCGTAGGCGCGGGCGCAGATCGCCACCTTGCGTTCGGCGGTGTCGGCCTGGCCCCGCTCGTCGAAGGCCATCACGACCACGCCGGCGCCGTAGTCGCGGATGCGCCGGGCCTGCTCCAGGAAGGGCTCCTCGCCCTCCTTGAGGCTGATCGAGTTGACGACGCCCTTGCCCTGCACGCAGCGCAGCCCGGCCTCCAGCACACTCCACCGCGAGCTGTCGACCATGATGGGCAGGCGGGCCGCCTCCGGCTCGGTGGCGAGCAGGTTCAGGAACGTGGTCATCGCCCGCTCGCTGTCGAGCAGGTCGGCGTCCATGTTGACGTCGAGCAGGTTGGCCCCGCCGCGCACCTGCTCCAGGGCGACGTCCACGGCGGCCTGGTAGTCGTCGGCCTCGATCAGCCGCCGGAACCGCGCCGAACCGGTGACGTTGGTGCGCTCCCCGATCATGACGAAGCCGGTGTCCTCGCCGATCTCGAACGGCTCCAGCCCGCTGAAGCGGGTGCGCGCCGGCGGGGTCGGAACCGGGCGCGGCGGCGCACCGCCGACGGCGGCGGCGATCCGCGCGATGTGCGCCGGCGTCGTCCCGCAGCAGCCGCCGACGATGTTGACCAGGCCCGCGGCGGCGAATTCGCCGATCAACTGGCCGGCTTCGTCCGGGGTCTGGTCGTAGCCGCCGAAGGCGTTCGGCAGGCCGGCGTTGGGATGGCAGGCCGTGAACGTGCCGGCGAGCCGGGCGAGCTCGGCGACGTGCGGGCGCATCTCCTCGGCGCCGAGCGAGCAGTTCACCCCGACGACCAGCGGATGCGCGTGGGCGATGGAGCTCCAGAACGCCTCGACGGTCTGCCCCGACAGCGTCCGCCCGGACAGGTCGACGATCGTTACCGAGATCCACAGCGGCAGCCGCGGGGCGACCTCGCGGGCGGCGGCGATCGCGGCCTTCGCGTTGAGCGTGTCGAAGATCGTCTCGATGAGCAGCAGGTCGACCCCGCCGTCCGCCAACGCCTGGATCTGCTCGGCGTAGGCGGCCCGGACCTCGTCGAAGGTCACCGCCCGGTACGCCGGGTCCTCCACTCGCGGGGACAGCGAGAGCGTGACGTTCAATGGGCCGATCGAACCGGCGACGAACCGCCGCCCCCCGGTCTGCCGGGCGGCCTCGTCCGCGGCCTGGCGGGCCAGCCGCGCGCCCCGCAGATTCATCTCCCGCACCAGCGACTGCAGCCCGTAGTCCGCCTGGCCGATGCTCGTCGCGGTGAACGTGTTCGTCGTGGTGATGTCCGCGCCGGCCGCGAGATACTGCCGGTGCACGTCGAGGATCACGTCCGGACGGGTCAGGTTCAGCAGGTCCGGGTCGCCGGCGAGGTCCTTCGGGTGGTCGCGGAACCGCTCCGTGCGGTAGTCGGCCGGGGTGAGCCCGGCGTTCTGCAGCATCGTGCCCCAAGCCCCGTCGAGCACGACGACCCGCTGGGCCAGCAGCTCCCGGAGCTCCCGGTCGCCGGCCTCGACCGCGTCTGCCCCGACCGTGCTGGCCTCGACCACACCGTCATGGACGGCCACCTCGTCGACCGACCTGGACCCTGCCATCAGACCACCTCCCGGTTATGGGAGGCGCCCTTACTGAACGGTGCGGGCCGAGCGTGGCGGACCTGGGCCCGTTGCAGCGCCTCTCGACCTGTGAGTGACGATACCGTGCCATCGTGATCACTTCACGCCGGCTCGAGCGTTTCGCTGTCGCTGTCGCTTGAGAGTCGTATGCTACCCGGGCGGGACACCGGTCCGCGCCGCGCATGAGCTCATCCGGACCTGGCAGAGACCTGGCAGAGGTGTCGGCATACAGCGCACGGATCTGGGCGTCGCTCGGATGGTGGCCCGTGCCCGGGAAACCGACCATCCAACCGGCGACAAGCACCGCGTGGTCCAGTACGTCGTCATCCGTGATCATCTGGTTGACCAGCCCGAGCTCGGCCGCCTCGGTGGCGCTGACGGCGTGGCCGGACAGCAGGAAGTCCGAGACCCGGGCGGTGCCCATGATCTGGGGAAGATGCCAGGACAGACCGTATTCGACGGCCAGGCTGAGGCGGGAGAAGCCGGAGCCGACGAAGGCGGAGGCCGCGATGAACCGGACCTCCGGGTCGGCGTCCGCGGCACANAGGGCCTGCGCCTAGGCGGTGGCCATCGGCAGGGTGAACGCGCTCATGACCTCGGGCCGGTTCAGGGTGGCGACGGCGACCCCGTCATCGGACCCGGGCCAGAACGGGATCGGCAACGGCGGTCTGGATCGACTCCGTGCTGCTGCGCACCTTTCGCTCGGTTCCCGCGAGGTCGGCGGCGTGCCTGGCGTTCCCGGGTGCGCCCCGGCGTGCCGTCGCGCCCGCCGCGTGGACTCCGCGGATCTCATGCCGATGTCGCGTCTCCATAGCGGATCGCGAGTGATCGGGTGCGGGGACTGTTGGGCAAGAATCCTGGGGTCCCGGCCCTTCGAGTGGTCCCGGTGTCGTGTAGCATGACCTCCAGATCCGGACAGGGCCCGTGGCTGGCACCTGGAGGGCGACAACTGAAGATCGATCTAGAGCATGGTCCCGTGGTGAAGCCTGGAGTTCACGCCGCCCTGTCAAGGCGGAGGTCGCGGGTTCGAATCCCGTCGGGACCGCGTTCGTAGGGCTAACAGTGCGCTGTGGCTCATGCGAGAGTCGCACTGCCCGGGGCAGGTAGCTCAGTCGGTACGAGCGTCCGCCTGAAAAGCGGAAGGTCGGCGGTTCGACCCCGCCCCTGCCCACCACCTCTGACCTGCGGTTTTGCTCGTTCACGGGTCTCCTTGCAGGACGTTGGAGATCATTTTGTAGCAACGGGTGTAGCAACGGCCCCGCACGCCAGCGCACGTGGGCGGCCAGTGGCGTCCTACGCCAGCTCGTCGACGAGCTTCTGGAGCGCCGCCCGCTTGTCGTCCAGCGAGGCATGGGCATAGATCTCCATCGTAACGTCGATCGCGGAGTGCCCCGCGATCTCGCGGACGACGTGCGGGGGCACGCCCGCGTTCAGCAGCAGCGTCACGCAGGTGTGGCGGATGTCGTGGAAGCGCACGCCCTCCAAGCCGAGTACGCCGCACAGCGGCAGCCAGCTACGTCGAAGGTTGTCCGGCTCGATCGGCGTACCAATCGCCGTGGTGAACACGAAGCCAGTCTCCCGCCAGTTCACATCGGCTGTCTCGCGTTCCGCGTCCTGCCGTGCCTGGTGCTCGCGCAGGACCTTCGCGATCAGCGGCAGCAGCGGCAGGGTTCGCTCCGAGGTCCGCGTCTTCGGCGCTACCACCCTCAGATGCCCACCGACCCGCTGCAACGAGTGCCGCACGGCAAGGGTCTCGTCCTCGAAGTCGATGTCCTCCCAGCGCAGGCCAAGGATCTCCCCTCGCCGCAGCCCCAGGTACAGGGCCAGGACGTAGAGCGCGTATAGCCGGTCGTGCGCGGCGGCCTTGAGCAAGTGGCTGGCCTGGTCGGCGCTGAGCCCCCGGTGCACCTTGTAGGTCGGGCCGGAGACCTTCGCGAGCTTCGCGACATTGCGGCCGACCAGTTCCTCGCGTACTGCGGCGCCGAGGGCGTTACGCAGAACGCTGTGGACCTGCTGCACGAGCCGGGCGGACGGCGCCTGGTGGCAGCAGCGCCCAACGGCGCAGCAGCGACGCTGCTTCACAGGGCGGCGGCGGTCGGTGCCGTGCAGGCAGCACAGGCAGGTGCCGCGCACCCGCTTGAGCAGGTTCCGCACATCGACGCCGTTCAGCTTGTTCAGCCGCTTCTTGCCGATCGCCGGGATCAGGTAGTTCCGGACGATGACCTCGTAGCCCTGCACCGTGCGCGGTTTGCAAGCCGGCGTCACGATGTCGCTGAGCCAATAGGTGAGGAACCGCTCCATGGTCCACCCGGTTGCCTCGGCTGGGATGCCCTGGTCCGACTGGGCCTGCATCTTGGTGAGCTTCTCGCGGACGATGTCGGCAGTCTTCCCGTATACCGGCCGGCGTCGCTGCGTTCCGTCGGGCATGAGGACGTAGGCAGCCCCCACCCACATCCCGTCGCTCTCGCGCTGGTAGATCGAGCCCCAGGGCCATTTCGTAGTCGATAGGCCAAGTTGATCATTCTTGGCATCGGCCGATGCATGGTCTGACCTGGACGGATACCGGCGACACGCCGGAGGTAGACGCACGGCAGGCACGACCCCCCACCGATCATGGAGTTCTCGACGCTTCATGTTCGCCAGGGAAGGCCGTGCCCGCCGATGCCATCATCCCCCGTCGCCGCCGTGGTCGACGAGCTTGCCGCGCAGCTTCCGGACAGGATCAACCAGCCGCGTCTGATCACCGAAGGTGATCAGACGGCGTTGCTAGAAGCTCTCGCGCGGGTACCGGATCCTCGTCGACGGCGCGGGGTGCGTTACCGGTTCGCCGCGGTCCTGGCGATCGCGGTGTGCGCCATGCTCAGCGGAGCCCGGTCGTTCGCGGCGATCGGGGAATGGGCCGCCGACCTGCCCGCGGACGCCCGCGCCGGCCTGGGGTTGACCGGGCGGGTCCCGGGCCCGGTGACGATCTGGCGGGTGCTGGTACGTGTGGACCGGGCGGCGTTGGAAACCGCGATCGGAGCCTGGATCCAGGCCCGCCTCGACACCATCGACACCGCCGGGCACCAGCCGCCACAGCGCCGACGCCGGGTCCGGCGGGTGCTCGCGGNGGACGGCAAAGCGATGCGCGCCACCCGGCACGGCACCCACCCCGTGCATCTCCTCGGTGTTCTCGACCATGCCCGGGGCGTGGTCCTGGCACAGGTCGACGTCGACGAGAAGACCAACGAAATCCCTTTGTTCTCCACGGTTCTCGATCAGATTCCGGACCTGACCGACGTCCTGATCACCGTCGACGCGATGCACGCGCAGACCGCGCACGCCGACCACCTACACGCCCGGGGAGCGCACCTGCTGGTCACCGTGAAACGCAACCAGCCCACCGTCCATACCCGGTTGAAGACACTGCCCTGGAAAGACGTCCCGGTCGGGCACACCACCACCGGCCGTGGCCACGGCCGGATCGAGACACGCACCCTCAAGGCCGTCACCGTCCCGGCCGGGCTCGGGTTCCCCCACGCGGCCCAGGCCATCGGAGATCACCCGCACCTCCCGTCCGATCAGCACGAACAAGAAGAAGACCGAGGGCAAGCGCCGCCAGCGACGTGAGNCCGTCTNCGCGATCTGCNCCCTNCCCGCCGAGGACGCCCTACCCGCCGAACTGGCCACCTGGATCCGAGGCCACTGGTCCATCGAGGTCCGCCTGCACTGGGTCCGCGACGTCACACTGGGTGAAGACCTCCACCAGGCTCGCACCGGCAGCGGACCCCAGGTCATGGCCGCTCTCCGCAACCTGGTGATCAGCCTGCTCCGGCTCGCCGGCTTCACCAACATCGCCCGAGCCCTACGCCACCACGCCCGCCATCCCGACCAGGCCATCACCCTCGTGACCAGCACAAACGCGACTTTGCAATGACCCTGGGAGCACCCCGAGCGCGGTGACATCGACCTGGAGCGCCGCGAGCTGCGCGTGACGGGCAAGGGCCGCAAGGAACGGATGATCAAGCTCGGCTACAACGCCGCGCGGGCCATCGACCGGTACCTTCGGCTGCGCGGCAAGCACAGCTACGCGCACAGCCCGAAGCTGTGGCTCGGGATCAACAACCGCCAGCCCATGACCGCGAACGGCATCTACCAGATGATCTCCCGGCGCGGAGACGAAGCCGGCGTCGTGGTCCACCCGCACAAGTTCCGGCACCACTTCTCCCACTCGTGGCTCGACAAGGGCGGCAACGAGGGCGACCTCATGGAGCTGAACGGCTGGNCCNCCCCGCAGATNCNCCGCCGCTACGGCGCCAGTGCCCGCAACGTCCGCGCCCGCCGCACCTACGACCGGATCATGAACGGCGAGTAGGGCAGCATCAATTCTGCAGTGGTCACCGTCGACCGACCTCGCTTCGGCGAATAGGCTGTGTGGCTCCGGCCGGGAGTGCCGGCCGGAGCCTACCGGCGGGCATCCCAATGAGCATCGCGGGATATCCCCCGTACTCATCAGCAACGCGCTACAGAGCTTGAATGGTCAGGGTCTGGCTACGGCGGTTNCGGGNCGATGATCAGTTCGGTCTGGCCGAGGAAGCCGGCGATCAGGTCGGGCCGGTACTGGACGCGTTTGAGCAGGGTCTTGATCGTGGCGGTGAGCTGGTCGACGGTGACCCGGACGTGGTTGCCCAGGTCGCGTTTGACGTGGGCCCACACGCCTTCGACGGGGTTGAGGTCGGGGGCGTAGGCGGGCAGGGGGATCACGGTCAGCCAGTGGGCGTGGCGGGTGAGGAACCTGCGCATCGCGGCGCTGCGGTGGGTGTTGAGGTTGTCCCAACACAGGATGATCGGAGCACGGG